>CAYNWJ010000009.1:0-19506 GCA_964400815.1 uncultured bacterium | reverse complement strand
CGCGCGTGCCGCCCCTCTTCTTCCCGGCGGGAAAGAGACGCTCGGCCACCTCGTCGAGGGTGTTCATCAGCTCGATTGTCATGCGCTCCCTGACGGATTCGGGCACATCGACCAGGTCCTTCTCGTTCTTCGCCGGGATGAGGGCGGTCTTAATGCCGGCGTTTTGGGCGCCGACGAGCTTTTCCTTGATGCCTCCCACCGGGAGAACGCTTCCCCGGAGGCTCACCTCCCCCGTCATGGCGATATCATAGGGCAGCACCCGCCCGGTAAACGTGGAAAGCAGCGCGCTGAACAGGGCCACGCCCGCCGAGGGACCGTCCTTCGGGATGGCGCCCGCGGGAATGTGGATGTGGATGTCCTGTTTTTTGATCGCCTCGTCGTCGATCCCGAGCTGTTCGGCGTTCGAACGGATATAGGACATGGCCGCCTGCGCCGATTCCTTCATGGTTTCGCCGAGCTGCCCGGTCAGCATGAGCTTCCCGCTGCCGCTCATCCGCCCCGCCTCGACGAAGAGTATCGTCCCGCCCACCGGGGTCCAGGCGAGTCCGACAGCGATGCCGGGAACTTTTGCCCGCTCGACCGTTTCGCTGAAGAATTTCACAGGTCCGATGAAATCCTCCACCGTATCGATCTTTACGGAAAAAGGTCCATCCTCTCCCATGGCGAGCTTCTTCGCCACGGCCCTGCATACACCGGCGATCTCGCGTTCCAGATTACGGACGCCGGCCTCGCGCGTATAGGATGAAATGATCTTCTTCAAGGCGCCGTCGGTGATCCGTATCTGTTTCGCAAGCAGACCGTTCTCCTCGCGCTGGCGGGGGACCAGGTAGCGCTTGGCGATATGCACCTTCTCCTCCTCCGTATACCCCGGAAGCCGTATGATTTCCATGCGGTCGCGCAAGGGCATGGGGATTGACCCTATCTCGTTGCCGGTGCAGATGAAAATGACCCGTGAAAGATCGAAGGGCACACCGAGATAGTGGTCCTCGAACGAGTTGTTCTGCTGCGGATCGAGCACCTCGAGCAGGGCGGCCGTTGGATCGCCCCGAAAGTCGGAACCTACCTTGTCGATCTCGTCGAGCATGAACAGGGGATTCTGGGATTCGGCCTTCTTGATGCCCTGGACGATGCGGCCAGGAAGAGCGCCGATGTAGGTCCTGCGGTGGCCGCGGATTTCGGCCTCGTCATGGACACCGCCCAGGCTCATGCGCACGAATGTGCGTCCCATCGCTCGCGCGATGGACTGGCCGAGAGATGTCTTGCCCACACCGGGCGGGCCGATGAAACAGAGGATCGGTCCCTTGATGTCCGGATTGAGCTTGCGGACGGAGAGGTATTCGAGAATGCGTTCCTTCACCTTTTCGAGGTCGTAGTGGTCCTCGTCGAGGATCCTGCCCGCGTTCTCTATATCCAGGCTGTCCTCGGTATACACCCCCCAGGGCAGATCGATCATGAGGTCGATGTGGTTCCTGAGCATGGGATATTCGGGCGATGAAGGATTGAGCCGCTCCAGCCGCGCCACCTCATCCAGGGCGGACGACCGCACCTCGTCCGGCATCAAGGACTGTTCGACCTTTTCCCGCAGTTCCTCCATCTCGCGGCTGTGCTCATCGACCTCGCCGAGCTCCTTCTGAATGGCTTTCATCTGCTCGCGAAGGAAATATTCCCGCTGTGATTTGTCGATGGTCCCCTTGACCTGTTCATTGATCTTCCGGCTCAATTCCATCATTTCCAGTTCACGGGCAAGGAAACTGTTGATGAGATCGCATCGTTTCCTGATGTCTGTCTCGGCGAGGATTTCCATTTTGTCCTCCACCGACTCGTTCAGGTTTGCGGAAACCATGTCGAGAAGCATCTTTTCATCCTCGATGTTCTGGATGAAAACCGCCACCTCATCGGGGATGTTCGGCACATGGCCGACCAGTTTCACCGCGTTCTGACGGATGTTGTTGATGACCGCCTGGACAGTGTTGTCGATCTCCCCCTCATCATCGAGGATCTCGATATCAGCGGTGAGATAGTTCATGTCGTCGTGAAAAGAGACCGGTTTGAAACGATCCAGCCCCTGCAATACGACGCTCTTGCCTCCCGCGGGGTTCTGGATCATCTTCACGACGCGGCAGACGGTGCCGACGGGGAACAGATCTTCGGGCGACGGCTCCTCCTGGTCTGCGGCTCTCTGGAACATGCAGCCGATGAGGCGATCCCCCGTGACGGCATCGTCCACCAGCTTCACCGACGAATCCCTTCCGATCGAGACGGGATAGACTGTTGACGGGAAAATCACCATGTTGCGTATGGGAAGAACGGGCAGCGCCGGAGGATAGTTCGCTTCCCCGGTTTCACCGTCCGAAATTTTTCCGGGTATGAATGAATTCATATATCGATCCTCTTCGGCAGCGTAACGAAGAGAATACCGTCACGGTATTCGGCTTCGATCCTGTTCTGGTCAATGTCGATATTGATCCTGATCTTGCGGAAGAACTTGCCGGCGTCCATCTCGAGCCGGTGGGGCTTCGTCTTTTCATGGGGACACAGGGGTTGACGATGTCCGGCTATGGTGAGGTAGCCGTTTTCATAGGTGAGCTCGATATCTTCCTTGTTCACTCCCGCGATCTCCATGAAAACCAGGATATGCGAGTCGGTTTCATAAATATCAACAAGCGGTTTCCAGAAACGGCTGGAAACATTCATATACGACTTGCCGCTCCGGGATACATCGAATGCCCGTTCGAGCTTGTCGAACATATCGCTGTAGTTGTCCATGTGGATGCCTCGCTGTGTGTATGTGGCCGAAAACGACGGAAGGCTTCCCCGGGTGGAGGTATGACAGCTTGCCGCAATGCCCTTCACACGAATCTCCCGGGAGAAGAGTCGTGCCGCGGCTCAGTCGAAGGACGAACCGCGAAGGGTCTGGAGAATCCGCTCGAGGTCGTCCTTTGAATAATAGGCTATCTCAAGGCGTCCCTTCTCGTCATTGCCCCGGACCTTCACTTCCGTGCCGAGAATGCGCTGAATATCCTCACGGACGGCCTGGACGAAGGGTGAGGGTCCGGGCTTTACTTCTTGTGATGCGGTCTTTTTTGTTTCACGTCTGACCAGGGCCTCGGCCTTGCGCGCGGAAAGTCCCTCATCGGCGATCTTTCTCGCAAGCCTTGACTGAAGCACGGAGTCGTCCACGGCGACCAGAGTGCGCGCGCTTCCCGGAGCCAGTTCGCCGTTCCGCACCATGGTCTGCACATCATCCGGAAGGGAGAGCAGGCGCAGTGTGTTGGCGATTGCGCTCCGGCTCTTGCCGACTATGGTGGAAAGCTCCTCCTGGGTGACGTTCATGCTGGTCATGATCTTCTTGCAGGCGCGGGCCTCTTCGATGGCGTTGAGGTTCTCGCGCTGGATATTCTCGACAAGGGACAGCACAAGGGACTGTTCGTCGTTCTCGATGTTCATGACGATGACATCGATGACCTCCATGCCCAGTTCACGGGCCGCACGGAAGCGACGTTCTCCCGCCACCAGCTCGAAATGGTCGCCGTCGCGCCGGACAACCGGGGGTTCGAGAATCCCGTTCTCCGCGATCGACCGCTTGAGTTCGCTCATCCCCTCGTCCGAGAACTGCTCGCGGGGCTGATTACGGTTCGGTACGATGTCGTTCACGGAAACCGTCACGATCCTCCGGCCGGCCGACCGTTCATCCCCCTCATGTTCCGTATCTGCGCCGAAAAGGGCTTCCAGGCCTTTACCGAGGGCCTTTCTCTGCATGGTTTTCCACCTCTTTGGCAAGTTGGAGATAGGATTTCGCACCGGTCGAGAGGATGTCGTACAGGATGATCGGTTTGCCGAACGACGGCGCCTCGCCGAGTTTCACATTGCGGTTGATGACCGTGTCATAGACTTTATCCTCAAAATACGACTTCACTTCCTGGGCGACCTGGTTGGACAGGTTCAGCCGTCCGTCGTACATGGTCAGAAGGATGCCCTCGATGGCAAGCGAGGGATTGAGGCTTTTCTGCACGAGCCGAATCGAATTCAGGAGCTGTCCCACACCCTCGAGCGCATAGTATTCACACTGGATGGGAATCAGGATGGATCGGGCCGCGACCATCGCGTTGACCGTCAGGATACCCAGGGAAGGCGGGCAGTCGATGAAGATGTAGTCATACGAATCCTCGATGCGCATGACGGCGTGATAGAGTTTCCGCTCGCGCTCGAGCATGCTCACCAATTCCACCTGCGCCCCCGACAGCCTGATATTGGATGGCATGAGCTGGAGGAAATCTATCTCGGTCTTGACAACGGCCTGTTCAGCCTCCGCACGATCGAGGATCACCTCGTACACCGTATGGTCCCGGGAATCCGCATCGATCCCGAGCCCCGAAGTGGCGTTCCCCTGCGGATCCATGTCGATCAGAAGCGTCCGCCGTTCGAGCGCGGCGAGACTCGCCGAAAGATTGACCGCGGTGGTGGTCTTTCCCACGCCGCCTTTCTGATTGGCTATAGCGATGATGCGGGCCATGCGGATTCCATTCAGTTTCGTGTTTCGAGCCTGATTTCAGCATCCGGCATAAAGATTATAATATAGACCCCGCAGATCGGAAAATCAAGGAGAGTTCGCCGATACAAGCGTAAATCCGCACAAGTGAACCTGCCGTAATCACGGCTTTTTCCGCCGGCTGTAGGGGGGCATCAAGCGGCTGACAGTCAAAGGTTTGACGAACTGATCAGGGGAGTTGGCGCGGCATCACCCACCAGCGTCCCGGAGGTGTGATGCGGGCGGTCTCCCCGGTATGGGGAGTATAGCGGACGAGCCCTTCGTCGGTCCCTATCCACAGGACACCACGCTTGATATCGGCGGCCACTGAGAGCACCCGCTCGCTGCCCACCTCGGAAGGGAGCGCGAGTTCCGTCCATGCGCCGTTGTACAGAGACGCGACACCGCCATCGGTCGCCGCCCATATCGTTCTTTCGGCGTCCTCGGTGAAATCGTTGATGACCGGCGAAGGAAGACCGTCGAACGTGCCGTAACGCCGCCAGGAGGTTCCCTCGCGGACAGTCATGCCGTTGATCGTTCCCACCCACATGTACCCGTTCGTAGCGCTGAAAAGGGCATTGACGGATGCGTTCGGGAGATCGGCGGCGTCATAGGTGCGCCACCCCCCGTCATCGAGAACGCTCACGCCCAGTGTCGAACCGACCCACACATCCCCCGTGAGGCCGATGGCGAGGCTGGTTATCTCCGTTCCGATGAGACCGTCGGCGAACGTCCAGACATCCCAGCCGGACAGCATGTTCAGACGGGCTGCCCCTCCCTTCGTTCCGAAAATGACACTGCCGTTCCCGGTTGCGGCCAGTGCTGTCACATAGCGGCTCGGCAGGCTGTCACGGTCCGCGAGAGTATGCCAGAGGGTGTCGGCGAAGGAGGCGGCGCCGGACACGGTCCCCGCCCATACCGTGGCGGTGAGATAGTCGACGGCGATGGAGGTCGTTTCCATATCGGGAAGATTCGATTCCGCCCCGAAGGTCACCATGACGGAATCGGTATAGGAATAGAACGATATGCCGTTGAGCGTGGCGAACCAGACACCGCTGCGGGCATAGTCGACGGCTATATCGGTAACCGTGTTGTCAGCGAGACCGTCGTCGGTGAAATAGACGGCGAACTCGCTCTCACCGTCCCTGTCGTTGTCGTCAAGCGGTGTGCCGTCGCACGCGCTCCAGAGAAGGGCTGCGAACAGTACGAAAACCGCAAGCCGGGGCCACTCCATCGGTCGAACCATTATTATATGCCTCCGTTACGTGGCATTCATGCCGTAGGAATCGAGCATCTTCCTGAGGGTATTCCGCGAGATGCCCAGCATCTCGGCCGCCCTGCTCTGGTTGCCCTTGACACGGGCGAGCACTGCGGCCAGGAGCGGCCGTTCGATACGCTCGCGGGCACGGTCGAGCAGATTCGAGTGTTCCGTAAGGAGCAGCGTATCGATAAACGCATCGATCGTTTCCGCCTCATGCTTCACGGGTACAGTAAGCGGGTGCTGCACTTCCGCCGTGACCGTATCGGACTGGAGCACGACCATCCGATGAATATAGTTCTCGAGCTCGCGCACGTTGCCCGGCCAGTCCCGTCCGACGAGGGCCGACATCGATTCCCGTGTGACCGCATGGGAAAGACCGTACTGTGCATTATAGCGCTCGACGAAGTAATTTGCAAGGGCCGGTATGTCCTCACGGCGTTCGCGCAGCGGCGGGATGTGCATGGGAACGACCATGAGCCGGTAGTAGAGATCCTCCCGAAAGGTCCCGTCAGCCGTCATCGAGGCCAGATCGGAATTCGTGGCGGCGATAACGCGGACATCCACGGAAACCGTCCGTGATCCACCCACACGCTCGAACTCGCTGTGCTGGAGGAAACGGAGGATCTTGGCCTGGAGATCGAGACGCATGGTCCCGATCTCGTCGAGAAACAGCGTACCGCCGTCGGCGAGCTCGCATTTTCCGGTGCGGTGCTCCGTCGCGCCGGTGAACGCCCCTTTTTCATGGCCGAACAGTTCGCTTTCCAGGAGCTCCGAGGGGATCGACGCGCAGTTGACCGTAATGAAGGGGTTTCCGCGGCGGGCCGAATGGTAATGCATGGCGCGGGCGAAAAGGTCCTTGCCCGTTCCGGTTTCTCCGGTGATGAGAACGGTGGTGCCGGTGTTGGCCGCCCGGCCGAGGAGCTTGTAGAGTTCCCGCATGACGGGCGACTCGCCGATGATCGTTTCGTTGCCGGTGACGCCGGCCTGTTTTTCGGCTCCCGCCCGTGCGGCGTGTTTGTCGAGGGCCCGCCGGACCAGGCTGACGACCTCGTCGATGTCGAACGGCTTCACGATATAGTCGAAGGCGCCCAGCTTCATGGCCTCGATCGTGTTCTCCATGCTGGAATGGGCGGTGATCATGATGACCTCGGGAGGATCGGCCATGTCGTGGATGCGGCGAAGCGTCTCGATGCCGTCCATCACCGGCATCATGATGTCCATGACCGCGAGGCTGAATTCTCCGCGATCAAGTTTTTCCAGTGCCTCAGCCCCGTTCCCGGCGGTCTCGACGGCGAATCCCTCCTCTGCGAGGGCCTTTTCGAGCACCCACACGATGGCCGCGTCGTTGTCGACGACAAGAATCCTTTCAGCATCGTTCACCATCGGAAACTCCTGAGAGCACGTGCCGCAAAAAGCCATAATGCATGATGACAACAGTCATACCGGCGATCGTCACCGTTCTTCGAGCATCTCATGTGCCGCGCGTATGCGTCTTTCCTGACGTTCAGCGACAACGGGATCGTCAGAGAAGGCGATCACCATTTCCGCATAGCTGCGACGGTCTTCCGCCCTGCCGAGATCGTCGGCGAGCACCGCCAGCTTCCACCGGCACCGAAGCTCACCTGAGCCGTCATCATGTTCGTCCGCCGCCATCATGCCCGCCAGGAGGGTGAATATCCGTTCTGCGCTGCTCCAGTCGTCCAGCTTCTTGTGCGCCTCGCCGAGCTGCCAGAGAAAGAGGCGGCAGGATGGATGGGCGGCATGCAGGAGTTCTCCGAGCCTGACCGCCTCCGGTGGATCGTATTCCAGAAGCATCTCGAGAAGGACGGTGTTGGCGAGCGGGCCGTTCAGGGTTCCCCTTTCGATCGCCAGCCTGACCTCGGCTATGCCGCGCCGCCTGCCCAGGTCGATCAGGGGAAGCCGGGAAAGCGCCACGTTCTTCCAGAAGCGGTAGCTGCCCAGCAGCAGATAGGCATCGTAAAACGTGGAATCCGCCTTGACAACCGCGTCCATTCCCCGCGCGCCGGACCTGCCCGTGAGCACACCGCGCAGGAAATCGCCGGCGGAGACCTTCCATGCGCCCTCGAGCCCCTGGGCGGCCGCCTCGTAATACCGGTTCCAGAGCGCTGATTCACGATCCACGTCGGATGACGCGCGCGCGAGCCCGATGCTCTCCCCGGTCAGCCGGAAGAAATCATTCTCACGGGAATAATCCCCGTAATCGGTGGCCGCATACTGAATGACCGCCGCGCGGAAGAGCGGGCCCGCGGGATGATCGGGATGGCGGTCCATGAAACGGCCGGCGATTCCCTCCGCGCCGGCATAATCGCCAGTGAGCACCGATGCCGAGATTTCGCCATAGACGCCGGCTGTCTCATCGGCCACACACATCCCGGCGGCCGTGAAGACAACCAGAAGCGCGGCGATCAGGAAGCAGCTCAACGCGGCGCGGACGCTCGTGTGGTCAGGCATGTTCAGGAAACCGCCGCATATGTGAAAAGGTTCGCTGTCATGTTCGAAATATACGGCACGGACCAGCCGAACGCCAGCGGCTAGCGCAATTCCAGGAATGTCACCTCCCTGAGCAGGAAATACCGCGGAAGGCGGAGGTCGCCGATGTTGCACCGCCGCACCTCCCACCACACACCGTCATCGTCGGGATAGCCGTAACCGTGCTGGTCGAAGACGATGGGGGCGCCGTCCACCTCGCCGATGAACAACTGGCAGTGCCCGCCGCAGCTCTGGATGGTCACGAAGGGTTCGTTCGCCCCCACGACCCGGTAATAGGTGTCCCTGCCCTCGTCGGGGTCCAGCACACGGGTGTTGTTGTCGTTGAAATAGGTGAAGAGTGTGCCGTGGTTGGGCAGATCGAAACCGAAACAGGCGAAGATGTCGTTGTATGTCTTTTCGTGCTGACGGCCGAACCATGCCCCGCTCCAATCGTAGGGATCGCCCAGGAGCTTGAAGGCGATTTCGATGATGTTGCGGCGTGTATAGGGCAGATACCCCGCATGCGAGGAACCGTCGTCGGCAAGCCAGGCGGTCTCCACCGCGAATGAACCGTCCATGCGGCGAACCGGAACGCGCACTCTGCGGCCGTCTCCCGCCGGGGCCAGGGGAAGGCGCGTTCCCATGCCGAACCAGCCGGATGATGTCAGGCAGGATTCATCGGTGTAGAACAGCGTCCTGCCTGCGGTGCTGACCGCGAAATCCGTGGCATTCGCGAACGCATCGATCTCATCCCGGTTTCCGAAGGCGACGTTCTCCGCCCGCATCCAGCCATAGCCCGCATCACTCAGCACGAAGAGGTATTCCCCCGTTCGGGAACGGTGCAACACCTGGACGGGCCGGCCGATCTTGACAACGCCGATGTTCCAGAGGTCCCAGCGGGTCTTGCGTGACTGGGAAAGGCCGATCTGCTGGGGGAAGAAGGAGGGGATGTTCCTGAGACGGGATGGACGCACCGCGATACCGTGCCGTACGGTCGCCGTCGAACCGACACCGTCGAGATTCATCTCGGCCTCGAATGCCTTCACCTGTTCCGGACCATAGGCGATGGCGAGACAGTCGCCGTAATCCTGCTTGTTGAGATAGGCGATCTCGTCGCGGATCCGCGTCCTGACGGTATCCGCCACGGCCCGGGGCTGAAACGCGGAAAGATCGGGCGTGTTCAATGTAAAGCCCGGCCACCAGTGGATGAGATTGGGTTTACGGTGCGGGGGTTCGCCCGCGAAGGGATCGGGACGGGATATACGCTCCTTCCAGGCGGCGTTCATGACCTCGATATCGGCAATGGACATGATGATCTCGTCGGGACGTTCCATCCTGCCGATCCAGAACGCCGGATCGAGCATGGCGGCGTCGATCCACGGCAGCGGCGAAGGGGCGCGGTTGTACAGGGCGTCCTCCGGCTCGGGAAGAACATCCAGGGTCTCGGGATCGATCTTCTCTGTGAATCCACGCAGCGGTACGGTCACCGCGGCAAGAACGAACATAAGAATGAACATTCGGGCGTAACAGGTTTTCACGGCACCCTCCTTAGTGATGTATGGCTACTGATCTCTCGCTTTGCTGCATTATACCCTCCAGACAATATCGCAGGAGACCGCGAATCCGGCAACTGTAAAAATATTGATCGATCCCGCATATCCGCCGATTCTTTCCCGGCGTCTCCCCCTGAAACCCCACCATATAATACACATATAATATTATATATTAGGGCTTTATATCCATTATTCATGAAAACAGTTTTTTTATAAAATTATCAAAACCATATGTGCATAATGATGATGGAACAATGATTGACCGTATGCCGTTTGAACCATGATTATTGGGATTGAAGGATTGACAGGATTGCAATCGCGGCTCATCCTGTAATCCCGGAAATCCCGGTTCGGCAATTGAAAACGCCGGAGTATACCCGTATGCCGGAAAAAGGAGGATTGCCGCCGATTCTTTCTTCTTGCGCGAAACACATCCGTTCCATACAATTCAACGTATACCGTGAAAATCGAACGCTGTTCGGCATCCCGGGGATGCATCGGACCGTGAAAAAGGTATCAATAATACAGTCATCAGCACAACAGGAGGGGCATCATGGCTGACAGGGAATCGAGACGAACCTTTCTCACAAAGGGCGCCGTGGCGGGATCGGCGGCGCTGGCGGCGGGGGCGAATACAGCCGTGGCCGCGCCGTCACGCAAGCTCAATATCGGGGTCTTCGGGCTCTACTACACGTTCTGGGGCATCTGGGCCGATCTCCTGAGCCCCGAGGGACCGCACGCGGGCACGTCGCTTCTCAACATGCGCCCGAGCCATGTCTGGGACAAGGACAGGGAGAAGGCGCGGGAATTCGCGGAGAAGTGGGGCTGCGAGGTTGTGGACACCTATGACGGCATGGTGGGCAGGGTTGACGGCGTGGTCAACGGCGACCTGTACAACGTCCCCTGGCAGCACCTGTTCATGCGCCCCTATCTCGAGGCGGGAATCCCCACCTATCTCAGCAGGCCCTGGTCGACCAGACTGCGTGATCTCGACACCATGCTCGATCTGGCGGCGAAACACAGCACCCCCCTCATCGCCACAGCCACCTACGAGCATTACAATGAAGCCGACAATTTCGCCGGCAAACTGGAATCGGTCGGGCGTATCGAATCGGCCTGGGCGGTCTGCGGCGCAAGCGACCGTCCCCATTTCCACATTCCATACATGATGATGAAAATCCTCGGCTACAATGTCGATTCCGTCTCCCTCATGACGAACGACCCCATGAAGCCGCACTTCCTCCAGTCCACCTACATGTATTCGGAGCAGGATGAGCAGCCGCCCTTCGCCCTCACCATGCAGGCGCTCCGGTCCTTCGTGTACAAGTTCGACATCTACGGGGTCGATGGCGTCTCGGGCGGATGCATGCCGGGCGGCGCGAGCTGGTTCTTCCGTTTCATACCCCAGCTCGTGGACATTCAGAAGACCATGGAGGGGGCGACATACCAGCCGCTGGACATCGTGCGCAAAAAGTTCGAGTGCGTTCTGGCGGAATACTACTCCCATCACGAGCGAAACGGCGCCCCGGTGAAGGTGGGGACGGTATCGCCCGACTGGCAAATTCCGCCCGTGCGGCCCGATTGGTACGACGATTCCGATTTCAGGAACTGATCCGTTTCCATCCCTCATCCGCCGCCGTGTGCGGCGGGCATGGAGTGAACAGGCGGCCCCTCATGCTTTCGGCTTGTATTTTCGTGGCGGCTCCGGTCCGGTATAGGTGATGGACTGGTTGTCCAGGCGGAAGAACGAACCGGCTTTCTGCTCGATGAGCTGGCCCAGTATGCCGCATGACCGGGGAATGATGAACAGCGCCTTCCCCGCTTCGGGCGGAATGCCCATTTCAGAGATGATGGCCCCGATGGCGCCGTCCACGTTCATGGCGAGGCCGGAAGCCTTCTCCTCCCTGAGCAGACGCTCGACCGCCCTGGCGACCGCGATGTGGGAGCCCCCGTACCCGTGTTTTCCGGCGAGGGCAAGAACCGCCACGGCCCGCGGGTCCGCGCCGTAGAGGCTGTAATACCGGTGGCCGTATCCCGGAATTCGGCGTTTCGGGCCGCCCAGCTTTCCGCTATGGACATCCACGAGATAGCGGGCCTTTTCTTCCGGTGTCCCGTTTCCGGGCGCCTTCTCCGCTTCGATCTGGAATGCCCGCGCCGCTCCCTCGCCGGCGCCCGCGTGTGTGTCTCCCATGGCTGTAATGCCCGCGGCGAGGGCCGTCTTCATGGTGACCCCGCCCGAATAGGATGTGATGGCGGCGAGGGACGACGGCACGGCGGGAGTATGGTCCACGCATGCGGCGAATATTCCGCGGAAAACGGCCGCCTCAGCAGCGTTCGGTTTTTTGCCGGTTATGGCCCTGAAGAAGGCGTTCTCGAGAGGCCCCTTGCCCGCCGCCTTGAACTCCCCGCACAGGATATGGCCCACCAGGGACATGACCCAGCCGACCAGCACGACCGCTTCCGCCTGTTCCGCTGTAAATGTCTCCTTCAGTTCCTCGTGCAGGCTCTCCACCGGGACATTGTCCTGGCTGAGGAGCCCGGCTGCCACGGCGGCGTTGAGAGAGTTGCCCTGACGGAAGCTCCGGATGGCGGCCCGGACGGCGATATCGGTGAGGGGCAGGTTTTTCACGTGATAGCCGAAGAGCCTCCTGAGCACGGAGCGCTCCTTCGGTTTCGGGTCCTCCTGCCTGAGGGCCATGAACATGACCTCGGCCACCGCCGCACCGGCGATGAGGTCCTCGAAGGGATATCCCAGAAGGTAGGGTCTGCCGTCCCTGAGCACGGTGAGACCGGTCTTCAGGGATATTTCCCGCACCTGGCTTTTCATGCTCTCGAGTTTGGGCTTGGCGATGGTGACCAGTTCCGGCATCTCCAGGTCCTTCTCATCGAGATGGTTGCCCTCCTTCCTGTCGAGTGTCTTCCCGACGAGCTCGACCAGCTCGTCCGAGCTCCGCGCCATGTATACGCCCGCATCCGAAAGGACACGCATCTTGTGCTCGTATGAACCGGCGTCACCCTCGCCGATCACTGCGCCCGCGTGCCCCATCCGCGACCCGCGCGGGAAGAAATGCTCGGCCCCGACACCGGAGATGAGGCCGATCACGGGCTTGGGATAGCTGTTGCGTTGGATGTATTCCGCGGCCTCCTCCTCGTAGGTCCCGCCCACTTCGCCATTGAGAACGACCAGTTCGGTATTTGCGTCCCGTCTCGCCAGCTTCAGAAGATCGACGAAATTGCTGCCGACGATACGGTCACCGCCCATGCCGACAACGGTGCTCGTTCCATATCCCAGGCGATTGAATATCTGTGTCGCCAGTGAAAGGCACATCCCGCCGCTCTTGGAGAATATGGCGATTTCCCCGGAATAGAACACGCCGGGATCCTTGCCCCCGATGGCGCCGATCTTGACACGGTCGGCGGGGCAGATGATTCCCACCGACGAGGGACCGATGATTCTGACATCACGGCTTCTCGCGAACTGCACGATCTCCGAAATGTCACGGACGGGCACGCCTTCGGTGAGAACGTTGACCAGACCGACATGGCCTGTTCCGATGACTTCGTATACCGCGTCGCGCACCGCCTGCCGCGGCACGGTGACCAGTGAGATATCAATATCGGGATGCGCTTCCAGAGCTTCATCGACGCTGTTGTAGACGGGAATGCCATAGATGCGGGTCCCGCCCTTTCCCGGGGTCACGCCCGCGACCACCTGGGTGCCGTAGTCGAGCATGTCCCGGCAGATGACCGTGCCCTGCTTTCCGGTGATTCCCTGTATGAGAACGATGTTCCCTTTTTTCGTGAGCATACCCATGGTCAGGCTTCCTTCAGCATTTTTTTGTAATTGTTGAGATGATGGATGAGCAGCTGCGCCGAATCGCTGATCGACGTTTCCATGCCGCGGAGATAGATATTGAATCCCTCGTTCCTGCGAATGTGCCGAAGTGCGCTGAAGGCCTCCATGTCGCGGAGGCCCGCGCGCCGCACAACGATGGGTATGCGCTTGTCGAAACCATCCGTTTCCCTGAGCCCGGCCATGATGCCGTTGGCAAGCGTTTCGTAGATGTCGGTGAAGTTCGCCCTCCCGCCGACGATCCATATGGCGTGGATGTCTCCGGTGTACCGGAGGGCTATTTTCGTGAGCCCCTTCACCTTTTCAGCCGTGGGATTACCGCTGTACTCGGTGAATACGGCGGGCCTCCCACCGTTGAGATACAGGCTGTCCAGGGCCTCGCTGCTCGTTCCGCCGCCCGACGCGAGGATGATGATGTCACCACCGGGAACCTCATAGAACATCCGGCCGGCAGCCCCGCGGGTATCCATCTGGTCGTTCTGGAGGGCGAGCATCTCGAGACGGGAGGTCTTGCGGGCGAAATCGCGCCGCTCCGGAAGCGTCAGGACCGTCTGCCTGAAGCGCGCCTCGTCATCGAGCTCCATCTTCGAATCCACAGCCACGTATTGTCCGTCTCCGTTGAGGACGAGCGGATTGACCTCGGCGAGGAGCGCGTCGTTCTGAACGAAGCATTTGTAGAGCTTGAGCATGACGTCGGACAATTCTTCCACATCCTCCCTGACGCCGGCCTTCGTGAGGATTTTATGCGTCTGGCGAGGCTCGAGACCGGCTAGGATATCGATCTGTTCGACAAATACCGATGCGGGGGACGATTTCGAAAGCTCCTCCACCTCCACACCGCCGCCCTTCGAGAAAATCAGAGCCGGCAGGTCGTTCCTGAAGGTGATCGAAAGATAGTATTCCTTTCTCACCGCCAGCTTTTCCTCCACGAGCACCTTCGTGATCTCCTCGCCGTTGTGGGGACTGCCGAGGATCTGCCTGACGGTTTTCTTCAGTTCCTTGAGGTTGGCGGCGTCGGCGATGATTCCCGCCTTTCCCCTGCCCCCCTTCAGGGTCTGGCCCTTGACGATCTTCGGCCAGGTTCCGTCGTCCAGACGTCGAAGATCATCGGCATCTTCGACAAGAGTGCTCTCGGGAACCCGCAGTCCCGACCTGGCGAACAGCCGCTTTCCCTCATACTCGTACAGTCGCATCGATGGTACGCCTCCCCCGGGCCAAGCAGTCAGAAACATGAGCGATGATTACGATTTGTATACCTTCACCATGGTATCATATAATAACCGCTTTTTCATATCTGTCAAGACAATTGCCGGACCCGGCAATTCCGCCCATTTTCCGGCAAACAGATTTTCTCGGCGGTATTCAATTGTTGAACCGTGATTTTCGGGATTACGGGATGCACCGCGATTACAATTTTTTCATCCTGTAATCATGGTTCAAACGCCGGAGAGTCATATAGTCATCAACGTTATCACAACTTCCCGGCGGTTCCGTACATTTTCAAACTGGATTTCCTGTATAATGAACAGGATTCAACAATACCTTTCACCCCGCAGAATATCGCCGTTCTCACGCAAATCTCTTCTTTTATCGGATAACGCTGTGTGTTATATTATTTTGAACTTCATGGATACACGTTTTTCTGCTTTTCAAATTACATAAAGAGGATACGCACGATATGGATATTTCTTCTTTTTTGGAACGTTCATGCCTGCCGGCGGATGTGGAGAACTTTCTGAGCAAGGCGCCGTCTGTAATAGTCGCAAACTGCATCGATGATCTGGATCACCTGGCGTGCGGCAGCAGGGATGCGATGATGCACAAGGTCTCCTATTCCCTGCCGGACGGCAGCATCAGGGATGAAGTCGACGTGGTCAGGCTGCGTAACGGGGTGAGCGCGAATTACCACGAACCATACATGCGCCGGCGCGATCCCGAGTGCATGGTCGTGGCTGATCACAACCCATCCGATAAACCGCACTTCAGCGAACGTTTTTCGTATGATTTCAGCGAATTGAAACGGGAAACGTTCGCCTGGCTGGCATCGCAGGAGCTTGCGTTGTTCGGTTTTGCGGTGGGCCAGCCCGGAGTGGGAGCCGACGGTCTGGCGATCTGTCCGGCCAATACTGGATTCTTCGCGTTCGGCCTCGGTTTGCTTCAGGGTGTCATGGATATTGAAAACCTCGACCGGGAATTCAAACCTGCAACGATCATATATGTCGCTCCTCCGTTCCGGCACACCCATTTCGGGGGGAAACAGGTCGTTGCGCATGACCGCGGGAACGTACACGAAATTTTTTCCTACAACCTCTACCCAGGCCCGAGCGCCAAAAAGGGCGTGTATGGCGCGCTCATCGAGCTGGGAGAGCAGCAGGGCTGGGTGACCGCCCATTGCTCGGCCGTACAGGTTGTCACACCGTATGACAATATCGCCACGTTCATGCACGAGGGCGCCAGCGGCGGCGGAAAAAGCGAGATGCTGCAACAGCCGCATCGTTTGCCCGATGGCCGCTTGCAACTGGGGCGCAACACGGTGACTGGTGAAAGGCGGTTCATCGAGATACCCCGTACTTGCGATCTGCATCCGGTCTGCGATGACATGGCACTTTGTCACCCATCTATTCAGAAAGGCCGGGGCAAGCTTTCAGTAGCCGATGCGGAGAATGGGTGGTTTGTCCGGGTCAACCATATCACGGAATATGCGACCGACCCCGATCTCGAACATCTGACCATCCATCCCGGAAAATCCCAGCTCTTTCTCAATATCGATGCGGTCCCCGGCAGCACCGGATTGATCTGGGAACACATACAGGACGAACCCGGCACACCGTGTCCCAATCCCCGGGTGGTAATACCACGGAATATCGTGCCGAATGTGGTCGATGGCTCGGTACAGGTCGATATCCGCGCCTTCGGCGTGCGCACACCCCCCTGTACACGCGAACAGCCCAGTTACGGCATCCTGGGCCTGTTTCATGTACTGCCGCCGGCCTTGGCATGGCTGTGGCGGCTTGTGGCGCCCCGAGGCCACGCAAATCCCAGCATTGTCGACAGCACCGGTATGAGCAGCGAAGGCGTGGGAAGCTACTGGCCCTTCACTCCCGGCAAGAAAGTCGCCCAGGCCAATCTCCTGTTGCACCATTTCCGCGATGCGTCGGCGACACGATATGTGCTGATCCCGAACCAGTATGTCGGGGCATGGGAGACCGGATTCATGCCGCAGTGGCTCGTTCGGGATTATCTGGCGCGCCGCGGTCACGCCCGATTCACGTCCGATCAGATCGTTCCGTCCCGCTGCCCGCTCCTCGGCTACGCCCTGCAATCGATGCGAATCGAGGGAAGCAACATTTCACGCTGGTTCCTGCAGGTGGATACGCAGCCGGAAGTGGGCCCCGAGGCCTTCGACGCCGGCGCTCGCATCCTGACGGAGTTTTTCCACAATGAATTGCGAAAATATATGCAGCCGGATCTCGATGCGCTGGGCGAAGAAATCATCGAGTGCTGTCTTTCAGGCGGTTCGGTGGATGATTTTGCAGCTTTACTGGAAGGAGAAGAGTGATTTCACTCTGATGCCTGCTGTTCATTTTAGAAACAGCATCGATTGGGTGGGCGGCAGTCCGGAACACAGGAGATGGAAGCCGGGGTCGGAGTGATATCGCTTGAATCCGCCTTCATTTCTTTCCTGACACAGCAACCAACAGGCGCTTTTCCCTTAAGATGAACTTCTTGTCATATACAAAGGTTCTGTTTAACACCATCTTGCAAACTTGACAAATTACGGATTATTACATATATTATAGGTAATTCGCAAGCGGAAGAAATGTTAGTTTCAAGAGGTGATGAGCATGTTATCGCTCGCGCGTGAACCGTCATACGGCACCAGTTCGGCAGCGTCGGCCACCCGGCAAAACGGGATAAACCGCTATCGGAACGATTCTTCCAACAGCGGACGCCCCTTTGTTTTCGACAACGCGCCGTCGAACAGGTCGAATGCAGCACACACCAGCCGCCCCGTGGGACAGGCTTTCGGAGAGCTGCTGACCAGTACTCCCGCGGCCACCTCACTGCGGTCGAGGAATGCACGCAGGTCAAGCGGTCTTCTTCGGCGTGACGGTATCCGGGCATACAACAGGGCCAACACGACGCCGAACCCCAACACGAACCCCGGCAGGATACGCGAAGCGGCACAGCTTCTCCAGAACTCCACCGTACCCGCCACGCGGGGCGCAGGGGTTCTCCGGTCGACGATCGGCAATCTGAACTCAACGGCGGTCTCCGGCGGCGGTTCGCTTCTCTCGAATACGGTGAATATCGGCGGTGCGAGCAGTCTTGTCGGCGGACGTTCGTCATCATTCCAGGGGCTGGTACAGGAAGGTATTCGACAATACCAGCTCTATGGCGGCTCTTCCTCGAACCGCACGGGGAACCTCCTGAGCGCGTCGGCGGGTCTCTATAACCGTGTGGGACCGATGATGGCCAATACCGGCACGCTGCTGGCAAGCATTTGATGGATCGAAACCGGAGCGTCGAATCCTGATCTCCCCTGAGAGGGGGAGTTTTTTTTGTTGGTTAATATCTTCGACTGTTGTCCTTTTCTATCGACCCATCACCAGACGTTTTCCCTTTTCAGCGGCTTCCAAACCCCCGAGAATGCTCCGCAGGTCCTCCCCGGCCTTTTCGAACGTGCTGATGACAGGTGATCCTTTCCGGATCGCGTCATGGAAATTATCGTATTCTCCCGCATAGCCCATGTCATCGGGATACTCCTCGCGGACCGGGTCCCGATGCTCCCGTTCGACAACGAGATGGTGGCGTTCCACGATTACCGTGGCGCGGTCGCCGAAAATACGCATGGTGTTCGCGCGGTGGCCTTTCACGCTGTAGAACAGATTGAGAACACCCCGTATCCCCCGCGTCGTCTCGAACTGGAGGCTCAGGGTGTCAAGCCGGCCCAGTGCGGGAGTAACCCCGGTAACCAGTCCCTGAACGGCGGTGAAATCACCGGCGATATCGCGGATGGCGGCCACGCTGTGCACACCGGCATCAACGATGAAACCGCCGCCATACCGCTGGTCCATCCGCCACGGGGTTTGTGCATATTGGTTTTCCTCCGGATCGACGAAAAAGAAATAGTCCCAGGTGAGGAAATAGGGGTCGCCCAATTCCCCCGAAGCGACGAGTTCTGCCGCCCGGCGATACAGCGGCCGG
The DNA here is from genome assembly GCA_964400815.1 of uncultured bacterium. GTDB lineage: Bacteria > Latescibacterota > Latescibacteria > Latescibacterales > Latescibacteraceae. The sequence continues at coordinate 613 of CAYNWJ010000009.1, read as the reverse complement.
TAGCGGAAATTCTCGGCGACGAGGGTGACAAGATCCGGGTGGGCGTTTGCGAGCGTCACCATCGCATCAGCCTCGTTCAGGTCGAGTGCGAGGGGCTTTTCAACGATCACGTGCTTTCCGGCTTCGAGGGCGGCGCGGGTCACTTCGAGATTCAGGTGATAAGGCAGCGCGATGGCGACCGCCTCCACACCGGGATGAGCGAGCAGCTCGTGATAGTCGAGCATCCATGGCGTTCCACCCGTAAGCTCGGAAAAACTCCGCGCCTTGGGCTCCGTGTGATTGCACACGGCGGCAATCGAGAACCTGTCCCGCATCTGTCCGAGAGCGGGCCTGTGCAGCTCCCGCGCGGCGATTCCGCATCCGATGATGCCGAGTCCTATTGGTTTCATGGATCGATCCTTTCGTTTCGTATTCGATGGTCCCGCCTCCGATATCTGTAGTCGGTTATCCAGTTACGTCAGCAGCCATATTCGTTGATATGAACCGGGGTTGAAACTGTGCATTTCAGACGAAAACCTCTGGTTTATTATCGCCCCCCTCTCCCAATATCCCCTCTCCCCCTTAAAAGCCTTGTGAAAAACCTTTGACTCTTGTTCACATTTATCACACTTGC
>CAYNWJ010000008.1:0-24476 GCA_964400815.1 uncultured bacterium | reverse complement strand
CATGGCCTCCCCTGTCAGGGGAGGTGTCACGCCAGTGACGGAGGGGTTATACAATGCATGGTATTTTCAATGGCGCGAATGAGTATGATTGAATGCTTACTTAACTTGATACCCGCGTATATTCATGCAGGAAAGGTTTTTGAGCAATTGTCAGAACCGCATGACATCGATGATTGAGCCGTTGGAAGAAAGATGACTGACCGTACACCGTTTGAACCATGATTTATGGGATGAAAGGATTGACAGGATTGTAATCACGGTTCATCCCGTAATCACGGTTCAGCAATTGAAAACCGCCGTAATACATGTGTGTGCCGGATAACGGGTGATTCCAGGGAGAAAAGAGCGTTTCGCCAGGATGCTGCATGTGTTATGTTTAACAGCATCGTCACACTCCCATGAACGGAAAGGTCCAACGGCATGGCCCGCTTCCTCATCGGCATCGATCTCGGCACCTCCGGCGTCCGTGTCTGCATCTTCGATGAAAACGCCGCCCCTGTCTCCACGGCGGAGGGAACGTTCCCGCTCTCGACACCCGTCCCGGGGATCGCGGAACAGGATCCGGAAGACTGGTGGCGGGAGACATGCCGCTGTCTCGGGGAGGCGACAGCCACATCGGGGGCCGCCCCCCCGGAGTTGGCCGGCATATCATTTTCCGGGCAGATGCATGGAACCGTCATGGTCGGGGCCGACGGCTGTCCGGTCCGTCCGGCTGTGATCTGGGCTGACACGCGAAGCGGCGCCGAATGTCCAGAGATCGAGGAACTGCTCGGTGACGCCAGGCTCGACAGGATCATCATGAACCGCATCTTTCCCGGCGCCCAGGCGGCCACGCTTCGATGGATGATGCGCAACGAGCCGGAAAACTGGAAACGGACCCGGCATATCCTCACCCCCAAGGACTATATCCGTTTCCGCATGTGCGGGCTTTTCAACACGGAACCGTCCGACGGTTCCGGGACGCTGCTTTTCGACGTGCCGGGGCGCGACTGGGCCGAGGAGGCCCTCGGTGTGCTGAACATACCCCTCGAACGTCTGCCCTTCGTTGTCAATTCCGACCAGTACATCGCCGAAACGGAGGGAATCGCCGAAGCATCGGGCATCCCCGACGGCGTCCCCCTGGTCATGGGGGGCGGGGACCAGCCCTGCGCGGCGCTCGGAAACGGGGTGACAGACGAGGGAACCATGCTCCTGAAAATCGGCTCGGGCGGTCAACTGTTCGCTCCGACCTCCCGCCCCCGGCTCGCCCCGGACCGTTCGCTCACTTCGTTCTGCCACATTCACGAGGGCCGGTGGTATGTCATGGGAGCGACACTGGCGGCGGGCATGAGCCTGCGCTGGTTCAGGGACACCATCGGAGGAGGCCTCTCATTCGGGGAACTCGCGGCCGAAGCAGAAACCGCCCCGCCGGGCGCGGGGGATGTACTGTTCACGCCCCATCTTTCCGGCAAACGCTCGCCCGATTTTCGTCCGGACGCCCGCGGAGCATTCACGGGGCTCGGAGGTCATCATGATCGCTCGCATCTCACACGGGCGGTCATGGAGGGCGTCGTGTTCGATCTGAAGGAAAACCTCGACGCGATGGACGGCATGGGCATCGTACCCGAGACCGTGGTGTTCACGGGGGGTGCGGCAAAAAGCCGGCTCTGGACGCGCATCGCCGCCGACATCCTCGAAAAACCGCTTGCGGTCCGGGAAGGCGAAAACCGGTCGGCTCTCGGCGCGGCCCTCGCAGCCGGCGTGGGAACGGGAGTATTCTCGTCGTGGAAGGACGCGGTCGAACGGACTCGGGGAACGGAGACCGTGATCGAGCCGGATCCCGCATCAGCAGAACTCTACCGCGGCCGGTATCACGCCTATATCGAAGCTACGCGCGACCCGGACAGCGTTCATCCCGCCCGTGGCCCCCATATGTGAAACATTTCAACAGCCGGCGCCGTCATACCGTATGAAGGCATGATAAGATTTTCCGGCCGTAACTCCACACCGGGGAGTGACCGCCATGACGACACCGACCGACACCTTTACGAAACACTCCGCATCACACCCCGGCACGCTGCTTCTGCATATTTCGATTCTGAGACGCGCATTCGAGGAAAGAACGGCCCAGTATGCATCTCTCGACGCCGGTTGCCTCGGGCGGGACATGCCGCTCACCAGCCATTCCAGTGAATGTTCGAAGGATCGAATTTCTCCTTCGGCTTCTCCACTCCCGTCGGCCAGCCGATTGAAACGAGGCTGAGGGGAACGACCTCCATGGGGATATCGAGCAGCCGCCTGATGTGGTTGTATTTGAAATATTCGGGGTAGATACCGATCCAGACGGCTCCGAGTCCGATCCCCTCGGCGGCGAGCAGGATGTTCTGGGTCGCGGCGGAACAGTCCTGGGTCCACACGTTGGAATTGAGGGCGCGCCTTGTGTCACCGCAGACCACGATCGCGGCGCCGGCGTCCTTGACCATCTTGCCCGAGGGGGACGAATTGGACAGGGAATCGAGCAGGGCTTCGTCGGTCACGCAGACGAAAGACCAGGGACGCTTGTCCGCTGCGGTGGGTGCGGCCATTCCCGCCTTCATCAGGGTGACGAGCATCTCGCGGGGTACGGGCTTGTCGAGATATTTCCGCACGCTCTTCCTGCGGTGAATGACCGTGAGAACATCGTCGATCTTGCCATTATCCTGCGCCCTGACGATATTGAATGACGGGGCTGCCGCCAGAAGGATCAGCCCTCCCAGGACCGGAACGATGAAGCGTTTCATGCGCATGGCTCGCCTCCTGCTCTTTGATGATTCATTGCAATTCCATTCCCATCGGCCCTGCCGCGCGGAATCCGCAGCTTCGGCTTAGCCGGTTATCCAGACAAGTCAGCATCCATATACGTTGGTATCAACCGGGTCTGAAACTGGGCATTTCAGGCGAAAAACTCTGGTTTATTAAACGCCCCCCTCTCCCAATATCCCCTCTCCCCCTGGAGGGAGAGAGAGAGCCCGGCCCGTGGTGCTTTTCCTTCTCCCGGTACGGGGGAAGGTGGCGCGAAGCGACGGAAGGGGGCTTTGCAGAGAACAGTTGAATATTATGTTGCTTACCGAACTGGATAACCCGCTTCGGCTTACGACTTCGCATCGTCACCCGTGACCGTGACATCGGTCTCGATGAGGCCGAACAGGTTCCCTTCGGTGTCTTGGCAGCAGCAGTGCCATCCGAACCCGGGGATGGGCCGTTTCTCCATGACGATCTCTCCGCCGCAGCGCTCGACACGCCGGACATATTCATCGATGGAGGGGACCTCGATGCTGTTCACCGTGGCCTGCGATTCGCTCCGGCGCTTGATGCCTCCGTTGATGCCGGGCTCGGGACTCGCGCCGGTGACGATCAGCCAGAAATCGACCGGTCCCTCCCATTTTTTGATCGTCCATCCGAACGCGAGCTTGTAGAATTCCGCGGCGCGTTCTGGATCGTCCGCGTGGATTTCGAAATGATTTACTCGTGGCACCGGGACCTCCTGATGAATCGCTGTTCCGCACCGTTCCCGTTCGGGAGCATGGCGTCGTTGCGGGTAACGGGCTATCCCCCGATCATCCTGATCTTCGAGAAGTCACCGGTAAGGGCAGCTTCGAGCACCGGACGCATGTAGGCGTCCACATCACCCTTCGACGGGTCCATCGGCGTCGGCATATTCTTGAGTTTCGATTCCAGCTGGGGATTTTTCGCGGCCTCGATCATGCGGTCGATGTGGGCCGTCGTCGCCCCCGCCTCTTCGAGTGTCGCGGGAAAACCGATGCTCTTCGAGAACGAGATCATGGCCCGCGCCACCGCCTCTCCCAGGTCCCGCCCTTCCAGCGACGCGGGATCGGCTTCCATGTAACCGGCGTCCCTGAACACCGCGCCGACAGCCTTGAGCTGCTTCTGGATGGCCGGCGAGAACAGAACGGTGTAATAGGGATTCAGAAGCGCGCAGGCGCGGCCGTGGCTCAACACATCCACCAGCGAGAAAGAGCCCAGATGACCGCCGTTGGTCCCCCCGACCATGATGGCGTAGCCGCCCAGGTCCGTGCCGTACCCGAGGGCCGTGCGCGCCCCGGTGTCGGCCGGCTTTTCCACCGCCCGGGGCAGGTATTCGACGATGAGGGATATGCCTTCAACCGCGATCTCCTCCACACGGTCGAAATAATCCTTGCCGCTCGCGCCCATGAACACCTCCCACATGTGCGCGATACCGTCGAGCCCCCCGTCCAGAGTCAGGCTCTTCGGGGAATTTGTTGTGACGCCGAAATCGAACACGGCGCAGGGCGGCACCACGGCCATGTCGATGATGAGCTTCTTCTGCCCGGTCAGGGGATCGGTGATGTTTGAATACTTGGTCAGATGGGCGCCAGAGGACGATACGGTCTCGACGGCGACAACGGGAACGGGTTTTCTTCCCAGCGCCTCGCTGATCTTCGTCACGTTCCCCATGCCGAAATAGGGCTCGATCCCCGAGGCTTCGGCCTCCGACGCGTCCAGGTGCTCCATGACCTCGCCCACGGAATAGGCCGCGAGGGCGCTGGCCGCCTTGGCTGCGTCGATGGTGCTTCCCCCGCCGACGGCCACGACACTGTCCGGCCTGTTTTTCGAAATCTCGTTCGCTATGCGGTAGAGGTCCTCGCGGGGGGCGTTCGGGCCCGCCCCGAGAACCGCGGTCGATGTCACGCCCGCCTTCGCAAGGGACGCCTCGACCTCCCGCCGGACGGGCTCCACCCAGTCCTGTTCCAAGTCTGCGACGACCATGAGGGCGCTTGCGCCGAAGCGCGCCGCATAGCCGCCCGTTCTGCCGAGCACACCGATGCCGTGGGCGTAATTTTCGCCCTTCCAGTCGTCGATCATTTGCTTCGCTTTTCCGGTACTTCTTGCCATGTCCAGTCTCCATTATGTATTATTGGTTATGGTTCGGGTTCTCGGATTATCCGGCGGGCGCGCGATCGTAAAAGCACCGCCGGCTCCGTGAGCGGTCACGGGGACCGGTGCGGTTTCCCTTGCCGCGCCGCCACATATACTACACATATACTATACGACATCACGCGTGGCGCCGCCAGTGAAAAACCGGCTGAACACAGCAACCCGAAGCATCTGCACCCATCGACGAATCGAAAGGAGCATCGAGCATATGCGCCGTTTCACCATCGCCACATTCGCCATCATCGCCATGTTATCGGCCGGCTGCGGCGGGCAGGACACAATGGACACTCCGGACACGTTCCGCTACCGGCTCGCATCCGACCCGCCGTCCCTCGATCCCATCCACTGCACCGACACATCCTCCGCCACCATCGTGCTGAAGGTTTTCGAAGGTCTGGTGGACCAGGACCCGGAAACCCTCGAAGTGGTCCCCTCCATCGCCGAATCGTGGGACATCTCCGGCGACGGGCTGGTCTACACGTTCGATCTCAAACAGGGAGTGCTCTTCCACAACGGCCGCGAGGTCACCTCCGCTGATTTCAGGTACAGCTTCGAGCGCTGCCTGACGCCCGCGAACCGCTCCGAGCGCAGCTGGGTGCTCGAACCCATCCACGGCGCTTCGGACATGCTCGAAGGCCGGGCCGACACCCTCGCCGGAATGGAGACGCCCGACGACCATACGGTCATTCTCCGGCTCGACCGCCCGTTCGCCCCCTTCATTTCCTATCTCGCCATGGAGGCGGCCCGGGTCCATGCCCGCGAGAGTGTCGAGGGAGACAGCTTCACGCCCATCGGCACCGGTCCCTTCAGGTTCGTGTCGTGGGATCATGGAATACGGGTGACGATCGAGGCGAACGACCGGTGGCACGGCGGCGAAAACGGCCTGTCGCGGGTGGAATTCGAGATCATCCCCGACGTGGGCGTGGCTTTCCAGAAATTCGTGACCGGAGAGCTCGACTTCGTTGACGAGATCCCGCCGGGCCAGCTGGAACTCATCAGGGAACGGTATCCGGAATCGGTCAGGATGTGGCCCTATCTCAGGATCGAGTACATCGGCTTCAACCACACCCGCCCGCCGTTCAAGGACAATCCCCTGCTCAGAAAGGCCCTCTCCATGGCGGTGGACCGCCGGCGCATCGTGGACGATCTCTTCGAGGGTGCGGCGGCCATGCCCACCGGCATTCTGCCGCCCGGCATCCCGGGGCGCGACGAATCAATCGAGGGCTATGCATACGATCCCGCGAGGGCGAAAGAACTTCTCGCCGAGGCGGGCTGGCCCGGCGGAAAGGGCCTCCCGGAACTCACCCTCTGGTACAACACCAACGAGCGCCACGAGCAGGTCTGCCAATACATCCAGTCCACGCTCGAGGGCGTCGGCGTGCGCGTCCGGCTGAAAAGCCTCGACTGGCCTGCCTACCTCAAGGCCTGCGAGTCCCACGAGCCCGACATGTACCGGCTGGGCTGGGTGGCGGACATCCCCGACGCGGACAATTTCCTGTATATCCTCCTCCACTCCGACCAGATCGGCGGAGCGGGGAACTACTCGGGATATTCCAATCCCGCCTTCGACGAGCTGGTCACCGGGGCGCGGCTCACCACCGACCGGGAACGGCGCATCGAGCTCTATGAGCGGGCTGACCGCATGGCAATGGACGACGCGGTCTGGATGCTCTACGCCTATCCCATGCAGCGCATCCTCTTCAACAGCGCCTACGAGGGTCTGGTGATGGCGCGGCAGGGCGATTTCCGGGTGCCGCTGGAGCGGCTCGGGCGGAAGGCGGACAAATGACTCATATCCCCTTGTTTGGCGGAAGATCACATTCGTCGTAAAAGGCACATGAAATCATGACCTCATACATCATCCGGCGTCTCCTCATGGTCATTCCCATCCTGTTCGGGGTGGCGACCATCGTGTTCGTGCTCATGTTCCTCGTTCCGGGGGATCCGGCGCGGCTCATGATGGGCCAGCACGGCGACGAGGACACCCTCCGCTCCATCCGCCGTGAGATGGGACTCGACAGGCCGCTGTATGTCCAGTACGCCCGGTTCATGGGACGGCTGGCGACGGGTGATCTCGGCATGTCGTACCGTCAGAAGCGTCCCGTTGCCACCATCATACGGGAGCGGTTTCCCGCCACCCTGAAACTGGCGGCGGCGAGCATGGTCATCGCGGTGATCCTCGGCATTGCTGCGGGCATCCTCGCGGCCGTCTTCAGGAACACCGTCCTCGACTGGCTGGTGATGGTGCTGTCACTGTCGGGGATTTCCATGCCGGTGTTCTGGCTGGGCATGATGCTCATCCTCGTGTTCGCGTCGGGCTTGGGATGGCTGCCGGTCGGCGGATACGGCCGTTCGGGGGACCTGCGGCACCTGGCGCTGCCTGCCCTGTCCCTCGCTGCCATTTCCACCGGCTATATCGCCCGCATGATGCGGTCCAGCATGCTCGAGGTGGTGGGAAAGGACTACATCCGCACCGCCCGCGCGAAGGGCCTCGCGGAATCCGCAGTCATGCTCAGGCACGCCCTCAGGAACGCCTTCATCCCGGTGGTGACCATCATCGGCATCAACTTCGCATCCCTCCTGGGCGGCGCGGTCGCCACGGAGACGGTGTTCGCCTGGCCGGGGCTCGGCCGGGCTGCTGTGGACGCCATCAGAATGCGGGATCTGCCCGTGGTCGAGGGCTGCGTGATCTTTCTTGCGGCGATCTTCGTGCTGGCGAACCTGGTGGTCGATCTTTCCTATGCGGCGCTGGACCCGAGGATCCGCTATGACGGTTCGGGGGGAGATTAGCGGATCCGTCATTGCATAACGAAATCCGGGTATCAAGTTAAGTAAGCAATGACTGGAAAACATGCTTTATTGCTTTTCAATGGCGCGAAAGAGAATGAATTGGTGCTGAATGCCGTGATGCACGGAGTATTTTTTACCCCCCTCGGCCTGTCGGCCGTATCCCCCCTGAAATAGGGGGGACCATGTGCTTCCTGCGCTTGCTGAACATGGCCTCCCCTGTCAGGGGAGGTGTCACGCCAGTGACGGAGGGGTTATACAATACATGGTATTTTCAATGGCGCGAATGAGAATGAATGAATGCATACTTAACTTGATATCCGGCTAACGAAAAAACACTCGAATCGAAGAGATTGAACCATGCGGCACCGAACTGACATACGACTCCAGTTCATCAGGCACATCCTGCAATCGAGGAGCGCCCTCATCGGTCTTGTGATCGTGGGCGGCTTCGTCCTGAGCGCAGCGCTTTCGCCGGTGTTCTCCGTCCAGGACCCCTACGCCATCGAGCTCGACGACAAGGAACTGGCGCCATCGACCAGCCATCCCTTCGGCACGGACAGCCTGGGACGGGACATTTTCAGCCGTGTGCTCCATGGCGCACGTATATCACTCAAGGTCGGCATTCTCGCCATGAGCATCTCCATCGCCATCGGCACTGTCCTCGGTGCGCTCGCGGGCTATTTCGGGGGGCTGATCGACACCGTCATCATGCGGGTGACCGACGTGTTCCTCGCCATGCCCGCGGCGCTTCTCGCGCTGGCCGTCATGGCGGTTTTCGAAAACCCGTCCATCAACAAGATATTTCTGGTGCTCGGCTTCATCGGCTGGACGACCATCGCCCGTCTTGTGCGCTCACGTGTGCTGGAGATAAAAAACGAGGAATATGTGGCGGCGTCGGTTGCGCTCGGGTATGGCTGGCAACGGACACTTTTCCGCCACGTTCTCCCCAACTCGCTGGCGCCCATCATCGTGGCCGCCACTCTCGGCATCGCGGGGAACATTCTGACCGAGGCATGGCTCTCCTTCCTCGGCCTCGGCGCGGAACCGCACATACCCTCGTGGGGAAGGATGATCACCGAGGGGCAGGCATATCTGGCCACCGCATCGAAACCGTGGATATACGTTTTTCCGGGCATGGCGCTCTTTTTGACCGTCATGGGCTTCAACATGCTGGGCGACGGTCTTCGCGACGTTCTGGACCCCACACTGAAGGAATGAAAGCCGTTGAACGAAATCCATGCCATCACCCCACGAATGTGCAAGGGAAATCAACGCATGACACATAAACGAAGGAAGCATCCCATGCTCGCACCGACGCTCATCATGGCGGCGATCGCCCTTGTGCTCTTGGCTGTCGCGGCGCACCGGGGACAGGGACAGCATGTCGCCGGGTTGAAGATCGCCGTAAAAACCACCATCGAAATCCTCCCGCTCATCTTCTTCGCCTTCATCGTGGCGGGACTCGTCCAGACCCTTCTGCCGAAGGACCTCCTTTCCCGCTGGGTGGGTGTGGAATCGGGTTTCAGGGGAATACTGGCGGGTACGCTCGCCGGGGGAATCACACCGGGCGGCCCCTATGTGAGCCTGCCGATCGTGGCGTCGCTCCTCAAGGCGGGCGCCGGGCCGGGGACGATGGTGGCGTTTCTCACAAGCTGGTCCCTGTGGGCCGTGGCGCGCCTGCCCATGGAGGTGGGCATCCTGGGGTGGAAATTCACGGCCATACGGATTGCGAGCACCTTCTTCTTCCCGCCCATCGCCGGAATCGCGGCCTCGGGGATATCCAGAATGCTCGGCGGTGCATGACCATGCCACATAAACCGGACCGGGAGAACCCGTTGTCACGAAATAACGCCCCATGCGGACAGAACCCTGACACTCACGGGACATGAAACCATGAAAGCAGCCGAACGAAACCTCTCCCTGGCACCCTACACGTCATATAACATCGGAGGCGTGGCGGCGGAGGCCCATTTCCCCGAAAACACCACTGAGCTTTACGACACGGTGCGTAAGCTCGATCAACGCGGCATCCCGTGGTTCATGCTCGGCGGCGGCTCGAACGTGCTGATCGGCGACGGCTTCTGGGAAGGTGCGGTGGTGATCACCACACGCATGGACGAATGGTCGGCCTCTGATGACCGGCTCACCTGCGGCGCCGGACTTCCGTCAACACGCGTGGCCGGGATCGCCCTCGACCACGAGCGCGCGGGCCTCGAGTTCCTGTACAGGCTGCCCGGTTTCATCGGCGGGGCCCTGGCCGGAAACGCGCGCTATGACAATGTGAGCATCTCCGATGTCCTCGTCGCCGTCCGGGCCTGTCATCCCGATGAGGGGATACGGCGTTTCCGGACCGGCGAGCTCGAAACGTCATACAAACGCATCGACATCTTCGAAAAGGGGTGGATCGCCGGAGAGATCGAGCTTTCATGGCGTTCCGGCAACCGTGAAGCCATCAGTAAACGCATGGACGCCATCGAGCGTTTCAGGAATGAAAGCGGCCATTTCGATCTCCCTTCCTGCGGCTGCATCTTCAAGAACGACCACGAAAACAACATACAGGCCGGACGGCTCATCGATTCGCTCGGTCTCAAGGGCATGCGTGTGGGCGGAGCGGCGGTGTGGGACCGTCATGCAAACTTCATCGTCAACACCGGGAACGCCACCGCCCGCGATGTGGTCGAACTCATGAACAGCATCGAGGCCGCCGTCCTGGAAAAAACCGGCGTCCGTCTCGAACGCGAAGTGCGCCTGTTCGGGAATTTCGATAGGGGATCCGCCGATGAATGACAGGGACCTCACATTCTGGAAGAACAGGCTCATTCCCTGTCCGCGGGAGATGGATGTCGATGGTGTGAAGCACGTGCCGGTTTCGGATATCCGTATAGTGCTCGAAAACGTCGATGCCGCCGCGACCGCCACGGCCCGGGCACAAATCGAGAACAGCCTTGGCATGAACTGCGTTGCGGACAAGCAGCGTGCACGCGATCCGTTCGACATCATTCTCCGCATCCACGGCGAAACCGGCGGCCGTCTCACTGACGCTGCCGTGGTGAAAAGGCTCAGCAGTCTGCCGAACAGTGACCAGGCGTACGCCATAACCCATGGTGAACGCAGCCTGACGGTCACGTCGCTGGATGGGCGGGGTCTCCTTTACGGGGCGGTGTCAGCGGCAAACCTTCTGTTGATCAACGATACCGGGACAATGGTCACGATTCCCGGGGCGACGATCACCGACTGGCCTGAAATCGAAGAACGGGGGCTCTGGCTCTTCTCCGATCCTCCGGCCTGGATTCCCTGGCTCGCCTCGCTCAAGATCAACTGGGGGGAAATCGCCACATCCCATCCGGCACCAATCGAGCGTGACGCCCCCAAACGCCATGTCATCGAACGCGATCTCATGATCGGGGCGCGCGAGCACGCGTTCCGGTATCATCCTTTCATCTACCATTTCAATTTTCTCGAGGACTGGGGACTCTACCGGGCCTTTCCTGAACTGGCGGGTCACGGCGATTCGGCGTTTGCGGGCAGGTACCGGGCCCATAAAATGGGAACTCGTCAGCACCGCGCTCCATGTGCGTCCAACCCGCTGTTCACGGATATTCTCGCGGAGTGGATGACGGACCTGGCTGAACAGGGCGCCGACGAGGCAAGCTGCTGGCTCACCGAACGTCCGGCTCAGTGCGGATGCGAACGATGCATCGATGAAGGCCAGTTCGTTCTCGAGTCCAGAGCATGCGTAAACGCGTGGGAAAAGGTCAGGAAAAAGCATCCCGGTTTCCGCATACGCATCTTCATATCCACCACGACCGACGAACGCTATCACCGGGTGGTCGCGGAAACCCCGCCGGACGTGAAGCTTGAACGCGCCTGCGCCACCTGGATCGAGCGCAATCCGCATGTCCCGCGCGACATATATGTCAATCCTCTCATGGACCGCGCCGCAGCCGAAGGCCGCTGGGTGGCGACGTACGATGTGCCCATAGGCGCCCACGGAAGAGTGGACACACCGGAGGTGAAGGTACCGTGCAGTTCACCGCACCGTGTGCGGGATTATCTCCGCCAGCTCGCGTCGCGGGGATGGCGGGGCGCTTACGGCATGATGGCCTTCGATAATCCCCACCGAGGCGGATCCTGCGGCAGGGAAATCTATCGTCTGTCCATCAACGCCCTCGCAGAATGGGCATGGAATCCCGGGGGCCGCACGGAGCGTGAGTTCGCCGTGGCCTGGGCGAGCCGTGAGGGCTGGCCCGACCCTGATGCTTTCGGGGACTGGACGGACATCATGGGCCCCATCGAGTTCGATGTGTTCGATTCAGAATTTCCCCTGGCGCTCACATGGAACATGGCGGTGGACATGATCGACCGCCGGGACCGGCCCGTTTACGGTGAGGGTATGTTCCGTTATTTTGCGTCTCTTTCATCATTCGACGAAAAAATCGCCGCCTGCGACCGGGCTTCCGAAATCGCGCGTGAATTCCCTGAGAAATACTTCTCCGATGAAACCCGTATCGTCCGCTCATACATCATGCTGCTGAAAGCTCTTTACCTCATCGCCGAAACCGTCGCCACCGACGATCTCCGCACTCTCGAAAGCCAGGACAGTCTCATGGAACATGTACGCTCGCTCCAACACGCGGGGAAAGAAAATGTCCAGGCCCTGAAAACCTGGCGCGCGAATCTCGGTCCCGAGCCCTGGCATTTTCGGTTTCACGATGCCCTGTCCGCGACAGAGAACACCGTCCGTGCGGTTACCGGGATCGTAACGGGAAAATACATATACTGAAGGGATATCTTGCTCCGCACGGACGACACATGAATCAAGGGGGAAAAACATGCTGAAATCATACCTTGCCGTCGCGCTCCTGCTCCTCACTCTCGCTGGCGGCGCATCCGCCGAAACACGCAAACTCGACAACAACGAGGTGAAACGCATCAGGCGCAACCTGTTGCCACTTCCCCAGGAGATCACATTCGAGAAAGCCGCCTTGCTTGATCCCACCGACGTGAAGATCGTCATCAGCGAAGGCGCCTCCGAACAGGAACGGTACGCCCGCGATGTGCTCGCCTCCCGCTTGGCCGAACTGAGCGGCGCCGCACCGGACGGCGGTTCCTTCGAGATCGTCCTCGGGCTCATCGACGACGATGGCAGGTGCGTGGGACGAAAGCTGAACGAAAGCGCCGCCGGGCTTTCGCAGCTCCCCAATGCCGAACAGGCCTATCTCATTCAGCCGGCGGATGACGGGAAGAGCATCATCCTGGCGGCTCATCACGGTCCGGGGCTATATTATGCCGCGGCCACCATGTCGCAGCTACTCACGCGGGGCGGCGGGAACACCCTCATCGTGCCGCTCGCCACTGTCATGGACTGGCCGGACATCGAGGAGCGTGGCATGTGGAATTTCTCCGATCCCGGCGAATGGATCCCCTGGATGAGCGAGATGAAGCTCAATTACGGCAAGATGGTCGCCACCGACCTGCAGAAGATCGTGCGGGGACATCCGAACCGGGCAGTCATCGACCGCGATCTGATGCTCGAGGCCCGACTCATGGGATTCAACTATCTTCCCTTCATCATGCATCTGAACTTCCTGCATGCATACGGACTCTTCAGGGAATATCCCGAGACGGCCGGCGTGGGGGAAAGCGCGCTGGCCGGACGGTATTTCGCCCACAAGATCGGCAGCCAGCACCGGGTCCCCTGCGCCGCGAATCCCATACTGACCGACATCCTCACCGAATGGATGGCCGACATCGCCTCCCAGGGCGCGGACGAGGTGAGCTGCTGGCTGACCGAACGTCCAGCCCAGTGCGGACACGTGGAATGCCGGGAGACCGGACAGTTCGTCCTCGAGGCCCGCGCATTCGTCACCGCCTGGAAACGGGTGAAGGCCGATTATCCTGACTTCATCATCCGCCTCTTCATCTCCACCACATCCAACGAGCGCTACCACGAGGTCCTGGCCGAAACGCCGCCCGAAGTGAAGCTCGAACGCTGCTGTTCCACCGAGCTGGAGCGTGTCCCCGATCTGCCGCGGGACCGGTTTGTCAACCCTCTCTTCGACCACTCTGCGCGAAACGGTCGCTGGGTCGCCCAGTACGATGTCCCGGTTGGCGCCTTCGGCCGGGTCGAGACGCCCGAGTTCAAGGTCCCATGCAGCTCCGCGCACCGTATCCGCGACTATGTGACCCAGCTTGCCGACAGGGGTTACAGCGGGGCCTATGGCATGATGGGCTGGGGATCGGTTGGCATGGAGACCTGCGGGTTCAACATCGCCGCCCTCGCCGAATGGGGCTGGAACCGCAACGGCCGCACCACCCGTGAATTCGCCGAGGCCTGGGCCGCCCGCAACGGGTTCGCCGACCCGGATGCCGTGGGCGAGTGGTCCGAGCTCATGGGGCCGGTGGAGTTCGACGTGTACGACTCAGATTTCCCCGTATGCTGGTCCTGGCGGAAGGCCTTCGACATGATCGACAACCGGGAGCTTCCCATTCCGGGACGGGGGATGTTCCGGTATTTCAGGAGCGAGGACGATTTCCAGCGCAAGATCGACGCCTGCGAACGTGCCCTCGCCATCGCCCGGAGATTCGACACGCCCCATCTCGCCAATGAAACCGCGGTCGTCCTCTCGTATGTCAAGCTCGTGCACAGCGTCCACGACATCGCCCGCATGGTTGCAGCGGAAGATCTCGGCTCCCTCGAAAAGCAGGAGGAACTCCGCGCCGCCCTGAAACGCCTGACCGACGCCGCGAAGGAGAACGGCGACACCATCCGCACCTGGCGCGCGGCCCTGGGCCCGGAACCCTGGCACTACCGCGTGCACGACGCCATCGAGGCGGTGGCCACGACCGCGGACGACATCAACCGGCTGGTGGCGGGGAAATATCTGTATTGAGGTGCTTCGAGTGCTACAGGTATGTGCTGCTCAAGCCACTTCATTCTCTTCGCGTCACTTTCGCACCGTTCCATGAGAAGGTTTACGTACAAAGAGCCGGTTTCTCTTTCCTCCAGAGAGAGTTCGCCTGTGAAAAACAATCAAAATAATCGGTGGATGGCACCCTGGCAGTGTCATCATCCTTCATTGGTAAAGGCAAAGTCTGATCTTGTGATATAAGCCTTTCAATGAAGGAAATCGATCGCTTTGTGTAGTTGTCAGGATTTGTTTGGCAACACGTAATCATCTTTTCCGGCAATCCCCCAAAAACCAATTCTTCTAAAATTGATAAAACCGCTTGTGACCAATGCTGGCGACGAGGGAGGAATGACGATTGACCGTAAGCCGCTTGAACCATGATTAATGGGATTCAAGGATTGACAGGATTATTATCGTGGTTAATCCCGTAATCCCCAAAATCTCGGTTCAGAAACTGAAAAGCCTCGAATTATATGTTTGCGCCGGGAAATGGGGAATTGTCAGCAATCATCTTTTTCCTTTTCTTTCCCTCCTGTTTTCATTATATTAATAATCTATAACCAAACTGCGACCAACACGACGGAGGATACGAATCATGTCCCGTGTATGCGATATCTGCGGAAAACGGCGTCAACTGGGCAACAACGTCAGTCATGCCAACAACCGCACCCGCCGCGAGTTCAAGCCCAACCTGCAGAAGGTCCGCGCCAAGGTCGATGGGACCGTCAGGCGCGTGAAGGTCTGTTCGCGTTGTCTCAGGACCGGAAAGATCGAGAAGGGCTGATCGGCGGACGAAAAGACTCAGAGGTTACGGGCGGCATTGCGGGCTTTCTCATGGGAAGTCCACAATGCCGTTTTCGTTTGTGGAGGACACCAACGGTCCCAGGGAAAGACCTCATCCCGCCCTTTCTCCCGGTAGAGAAGGCTCTCGCTATCGACACCCGCGTCCGCGAACGATTTTTTCCACGGCACACCATCCCTGACATGAGCAGCGACTGCCCTGCCCACCGCCTCTCCACCGAGTGAAATGACAGCTTCGCGTTCCGCCATCCTGATGCTCATGGGCTTGAAGCGTACGCCCTTCATTTTCCTGAACGCACCATCGAGCCGCTTGAGGACGGCTGCTATATATCCCCGGTCCGCCATGGGACGCCACTGGAATGGTGTCTGCGGCTTGGGAATGAAGGGGTTGACGGAAACGGTGAGCATGGTCCCGCTCTCTTTGACGTGTTCCCGCACATCGGCGGTGAGCTCGATAATGGCATCGATATCGCCATCCTCCTCCCAGGGCGCACCCACGATGAAATAGAGCCGCAGATTTTTCATGCCCGCCCGGGCGCATGCCTGGGCCGCTCCGATGATCCGCTCCCCGGCGAGACGCTTGTTCATGATACGCCGCATTCGCTCGCTGCCGCCTTCCGGGGCGATGGCTACTGAACGGAGACCGCCTCTGGCGAGAAGCTCTGCTGTTTCGTCGTCGATCATGTCCGCGCGGAAGGATGACGTGGTGAGACCGAAACCGCGTTCGACGATTCCGGCGAGGATGCTCTTGAGTTCCGGGTGATCGGAGAGGGCGGCGCCCACGAGTCCGATTCGTTCAGTATGGCCGTGCCAGGTATCAACATCTGCGAGTATGGCTTCGACCGGTCGTTTTCTTGCGGGAAGGCATACATGGCCCGCCGCGCAGAACCGGCATCCCCGTGAGCAGCCGCGACCGACCTCCACGAGCCCCGCGCTTCCGAATGCAGTATCACCGGCGCCGCCGAAAGATTCCATGTGCGATGAATCGATGAGATCGGGGGGACTGATAAAACGTGGGGCGGCCGTCATCGTCTCAGGTACGGGCATACCTGACATGGGGGTGAGTTTTCGGGCCGCCCCCGTTTTTGCTTTGTGAAGCGCTTCTTTCAATATGTCAACAAGTCCGCATTCAGCCTCTCCCACACAGACCAGATCGGCTGTCACCGATGCGGGCACGGGATTGATCGTCGGCGCGGCTCCTCCCACCATGACGAGAGGGACGCCGCTCCCCCGGCGCGCTCTTTCGGGCTCGATTCCCATGTGGAGGAGTCCTGAGGCCACCGTCGTGTACATCGGCTCCCACGGTACGCTGAAACCGATGACATCGTATGGCCCATGACTTTCCCGCCTCTCGTATGTGACCGTCCCGCTCCCGGGATCGATCCACCCCCAGTCGACACACACGCCGCCTGAGCCTGAAAGTGTCCGGAATACTTCCCTGAACCCCGGGGAACCGAGCGCCGCTTCCCTCGTGTCCGGGTAGAGCAGCAGTATCGAGCCATCGATGACATCCATTCCTGTCGCGCCGTTCGTTTGTCACGTACCGGTTCGTGTTTCATGGTTCTTCCACATCACTGCATTGTTCTGCGCTGTAATGTCTTATCAATCGGCCTGTCGTCTGATGAATGCCGGCGTATCGAGGTCCTCCGCCTTATACTGTTTCATCACGCCGTTTTCGACCGTCCGCTGAGAACGTTCATCCTTCATTCCGGCTGCATCACGAACGGCCTTGCCGATATCCAGTCCGTCATCGGACCTGTCAATGAAATCGACGATCGATTCCAATTTCATGTCCGACTCGTCCATCTGGCATGATGATGCATTGAAGCCAGTGGCTATGACCGTCACGCGTATCTCATCCTCTATATCCTCGTCGATGACCGCTCCGAAGATGATGTTGGCGTCATCCCCTGCCTCTTCGTGAATGAGCGATGCGGCCTGGTCGATGTCATAGAGCCCGAGGTCCTTTCCGCCCGTAATATTCAGGAGCACGCCGCGCGCTCCGCGAATGGAGACGTTTTCGAGGAGCGGACTGTTGATCGCCATTTCAGCGGCCTCCTTCCCGCGACTGTCGCCGGTAGCCGAACCCGTACCCATGAGCGCGTCACCCATTTCGCTCATGATGGTGCGAACATCCATGAAATCCACATTCACCACTCCGGGAACGTTGATGATGTCCGAGATGCCCCGTGTGGCCTGGAGAAGAATGTCATCCGCCATCCTGAACGCTTCGGTGAAGGGCATGTTACGGTCAGCGAGCGCGAGGAGGCGCTGGTTGGGCACGACGATGAGCGTGTCGACCACGTCCTTGAGTTCCTCGACTCCACGGTTTGCTATCCTGTGGCGTGTCGCACCCTCGAAATTGAACGGCTTCGTGACGATTCCCACGGTCAGGGCGCCGCATTTCCGCGCCATTTCCGCGATGACGGGAGAAGCTCCCGTTCCTGTTCCGCCGCCCATTCCGGCGGTGATGAACACCATGTCCGAACCGTTGATGGCCTCGCCGATGGCTTCTTTCGCCTCTTCGACGGCCTGTTTGCCCACGTCCGGGTTCGCGCCGGCGCCCAGTCCTCTGGTGATGGTGCTTCCGATCTGAATGCGGACCGGTGAATGATTGATGTTCAGCGACTGCTTGTCCGTGTTGACGGCGATGAAATCAACGCCCTTGAGATTGGAGGTTATCATGCGGTTGATTGCGTTCCCGCCGGCGCCTCCCACGCCGATTACCTTGATGTTTGCTGCCGTGTACGAATCGAGATCGAATTCGATGTTCATCGGTCACCCCCTGAGGTTTTCATATGAAATCCTTGAACCATTTTTTCAGCCCGTTTGCGAAATTTTCCATGATTCCTGAGCCACGTCCTTCGATGTCGCCTCCACCGCGCCCCTCACCGGCGAACAGGATCAGGCCGAGTGCGGTGGCATAGGACGGATTGTTGATGATATCTGTCAGCCCGCTGAATCCTCTGGGATACCCGACTTTTACGGGCATGTCGAGTATCTGCTCGGCCAGGTCCGCGCTTCCCTTGAGAAGCGACGCGCCGCCGGTGAGCACCACGCCCGCGCCGAGCTGTCCTAGATAGTTGTTGCGTTCGAGTTCGCTCCTGACAAGACTGAAGAGCTCTTCCATCCTCGGTTCGACGATGCGCCCGAGCATTTCGAGGGACATGCTCCGCGGCTCCCTGTCCCCCGTCCCCGGCACATCGATCACTCCGGACTTGTCGATCATGGAGCGGAGTGCGCATCCATGCTCGACCTTGATGCGTTCCGCGTGTTCTATCGGTGTCCTGAGCCCGATGGCGATGTCCGACGTTACACTTTTCCCCCCGAGCCCGATAACCGAGGTATATCGTATGGCGTCGTCGACGAAAACCACAAGATCGCTCGTCCCGCCGCCGATATCCACCAGCGCACACCCCAACTCCTTTTCGTCACGGCTCAGGACCGAAAACGAACTCGCCAGTGGTTCCAACACAATGTCCCGGACCTCGATACCCGCGCGTGTCACGCTTTTCATGACATTCTGGATCGATGTGATCGCGCCGGTGACGATGTGTACTTCCGCCTCGAGCCTGACGCCTGAAATATCAACCGGATTTCTGATGCCGTCCTGGTTGTCGACGATGAATTCCTGAGGAATGACATGAATGATCTCCCGGTCGTCGGGCAGTCTGACCGCTTTCGCCGCCTCGATCACACGATCGATATCCTTTTCTGTGATGGTATGATCGGGCCGCGAAACCGCAATGACACCGCGTGAATTCAGCGACTTTATATGATCTCCGGCCACCCCGACATACGCATCCCGTATCTCCACATCCGCCATTCTCTCGGCATCCTCGACAGCCCGTGTGATCGCCTCGACCGTTTTTTCGAGATCGACCACGACACCGCGCTTGAGCCCTTCGCATGGACCGGTGCCCACGCCGATGATCGACGGCGCACTCTCCTCCTCATACCGGGCCACAACGGCAGCGATCTTGGTCGTTCCGATATCGAGACCGACCCGTATATCCGACCTGTTCATAACTCACCCCTTAATGTATCGTTTCTGCTTGCATGTCTTCGCCCGTTTGAAAACGAATCCGCACAGATCCTCCGTGCTTCCTATTTCCCGCTCTTTCTGATGAACAGCTTGTCCCCGAACCGTATGTCCACAGCCCTGACCGCTTCCATCTGCCTTCCGACCCGGCCGATGATGTCCTCGAGTTTCGGAACCTTTTCATTCCAGTCGTCGGAACCGATAATGACCTGGAGCCCATTGTCCAGCAGCGTGATGCCCATGTCGGAAATGCTCGAAACATCCACCTCCGATATTCTCCCGTACACACCCGGCGACTTTTCAGAAATCGCTCCGAGCAGGGCTATGCCCGATTTCAAACGCTCGAGCGTCGATGAATCCGAAAGGGCCTCAACACTCGATATGCCGGATATGATCGGAAGTGTTTCGACATACGATGCTCCCACGTGCGGAAGGGGAACGCCGTTCTCGTCCACACCGATGATTTTATTGGCGTTGAGCAGGGCCACGGGTTTCCGCTCCCTGACCTTGATCGCCACCGTATCGGGAAGTTTTTTGTAAACAACAAAATCCTCGGCGGCATAGCTTGTTTCCAGATGCTCCGCAATGGCGGCGATATCGAAATCGAAAATATTCTCCCCTCTCGGAATGTCCGCCGTCTGAATGATCTCTTCCGGTTCGATATAATCCGCTCCCTCGACGACAACATTACGGATGGAAAAAACCGGATGGGACCTGACAGCCTCGACCATCGGCATCCCCACATATTTTCCGAGAAGCGCCGCAAGGGCCAGGCCGATGATGTACCGGCCGCGGATGATACGCAGTCCGCCGGGTTTCGACCTGCGATTCCCCGAGGGCTTTTCGCTTTTGAGCCTGCCGGACTGGGCTCTTGATTTTCGATTATCCTGCCGGGCCGCCATGCCTTGAATCCTTTCATTGCATATCATTAACGATTACTAAGCTGAACAACGACCGATCCGGTTATTCCCCAGCCAGAATCTTCAGTATTTCAACACCGACCGTGTGAATGTCACCGGCGCCGATGGTAATGACCACATCTCCCGGTTTCACAGATTCCGCAACGGCGGGTGCGAGGGCGTCCCTGTCCTCGATGTAGTGTACGTTTCCGTGACCGGCCGCGAGGGCCGCATCCGCGACGAGCCTGCCGGTCACGCCCTCGATGGGCTTTTCCCGCGCGGGGAAGATGTCGGTGACGAACAGCTCGTCCGAATCCATGAACGCCCGTCCGAAATCCTCGTGGAAATCCCTCGTCCGCGAATACAGATGGGGCTGGAATACGGCGACGATCCTGTTCGGAAAGCCGCTACGCACTCCCTCGAGCGCGGCGATGATCTCCGTCGGATGGTGGGCGTAGTCGTCATACACCGCAACACCGCCGGCCTCACCCTTTTTTTCGAACCTTCGCGACACCGCCCTGAAATCCGCAAGGGCACCGGCGATGGTTTCGAACGGCACGCCCATCTCGATACCCACCGACACCGCTGCGAGCGCGTTGCAGACATTGTGAACTCCGGGCACGGAAAGTTCAACACTCCCGAGGAGAACGCCGTCCTCGAACACATCGAACGTGGTGAAAACACCGCTCTGAACGATATTTTCCGCCCTGATCTGCGCCTGCCGCGAGATACCATAGGTGATGGTCCTGCGTTCGATGCCCGGCATGATGCTCTGCACACCCGCATCGTCGATGCAGACGATCACCGATCCGAAGAACGGGACCTTGTTCACGAACTGGAGAAACGCGCCCCTGATATCGTCCAGATCACGGTAGCAGTCGAGGTGGTCTACATCGATATTGGTCACCACGGCGATCACCGGCGTCAGGTTCAGAAACGTCCTGTCGTATTCGTCGGCTTCGAGCACCAGGAAATGGCTCCTTCCGATCTTCGCCCCGCCGCCGTAATCCGCCACCTTTCCGCCGACGATGATGGTCGGATCGATCTCCCCGCGCGTGAGCACCAGACCCGTCATGCTCGATGTCGTCGTCTTGCCGTGGGTTCCGCCGATACAGATGCCATATTTCATCCGCATCAGTTCAGCCAGCATCTCGGGACGCTTGATGACGGGGATCTTGCGGGCCCGCGCCGCAACGATCTCCACATTGTCTTCCTTCACCGCCGATGAATACACGACCACATCGCACTCCTTCACATGGGCGGCTTCATGCCCCTCGAAAATGCGGGCGCCGAGCCGCTCCAGGTGACGTGTCACGTCGGACGGGCGCATGTCCGATCCGGTGATTGAAAAACCGAGATTGAGCAGAATCTCCGCGATACCGCTCATCCCCGCACCGCCGATACCGATGAGGTGGATGTTCCTGACACGTTGTGTGAGTGGTCCGAGAAGCATCGCTGTCGTTTCCCTCGTTCCGGGCGGGTGACGCTCGTGTGCCGTGCGCATCCGCCCCTGGTGTGTTTTCAGTTGTCGCCGTATCGACCGATGATCAGCTCCGCTATTCTTTCCGCGGCGTCGATGCGCCCGAGTGACGCCGACGCTGCCGACCGTGAGGTCAGTTCGCTTTCGGAACCGAGTATTCCCAGGATTGCCTGTTCGCATCGTTCCGGGTTCAGCTCGTCTTCAGTCACTACCACGGCCGCTCCCGCTTTTTCGAGCTCACGGGCATTCCATTCCTGGTGATTCGCCGCCGCTGTCGGCAGGGGCACGAGAACTGACGGAAGACCGCAGGCCGTAATCTCGGCGATCGTCATCGCCCCCGCACGTGACACGACCAGGTCCGAAGCGGCATACGCTTCGCCCATGGTGTCGATAAATTCCAGCACCCGCACGAGGCCTCCCGGCCCGCCATCGAGAGAACGGTATTCGGGATACTCCCCCGACCCCGTCTGCCATATGACCTGAACGCCCCTATCCGCAAGCCTGTGGGCAGTCACCGCGAAGACCATGTTGATCGCCCTCGCTCCCTGGCTTCCTCCGAACACGAGCACGGTCTTCTTCCCGGGATCGAGCCCGAAAGTCGATGCCGCCGCCACCCTGCCGGCTCCGATTATACCGGGGCGCACCGGATTTCCCGTGACCACGGTCTCCCCGGCGGCGGTGAAATATTTTCGCGCGCCCTCCATGCCGAGCAGGATTAGATCGGCTTTCTTTCCGAGGCGCCTGTTCGCCATGCCCGGGAACGAATTCTGCTCCTGTATGACAACCGGGACGCCCGACATGCGCGCCGCCATGACGGTGGGGCCCGAAACATACCCGCCGGTGGAAAACACCACGGACGGTGCGAAATCCGTTACTGTCCCGCGCGCCTTCAAAATCGAAACTCCCAGATTCCAGGCAAACGGCAGCATGCGGGCGGACAGCCTGCGGGGCAGCCCCACGACGGGAAGCGTTCTGCATTCGAATCCCGCATTTCTTATGATCTGTTCTTCCAGTTTCCTGCGTCCCGTCAAGAAGAGAATCCCCGTTTCAGGTTGCAATCTTGTCATCTCATGCGCCACGGCGACAGCGGGATATATGTGACCTCCCGTTCCACCGGCAGCGAAGAGAATGTTCATGACCAGACACTCCGTTTGTGCAGCCGCGATCCGAACTCACGTGACAGCCTGCGTTCGTAGTTCCCCTGCTTCGAAATGTTCAAAAGAATTCCCGTCGCTGCAAACAGGAGAATGAGCGATGTTCCTCCATATGAGATGAACGGCAGTGTCATGCCGGTCGTCGGAAGAATTTTGGTCGCCACCCCGATGTTGATGAACACCTGGACGCCCACCATTATCGAAAGTCCCGACGCCAGGAGAAACCCGAACATGTCAGGCGCTTCCGCAGCAATGACACAGCCCCGGTAGACATAGACGAACAGGAGAATCAGCAGGACCGTCGTTCCCAGGAGCCCGGCCTCTTCCGCAAAAATCGAGAACACGAAGTCCGTGTGGTTCTCCGGAAGAAAGAGGAACTTCTGGGCGCTGTTGCCGAGCCCGACCCCGAACAAACCGCCGCTGCCGATGCCGATAATGGACTGTGTAACCTGATATCCTCCCGCGTGCTCGACGAAGAGAGTCACCCTGTTTTTCATGTACGGCACTGTCATGACGGTCAGGGCGACGACGCCCGCCGCCGGGAGAGTGATAAGGACCAGATGCGCCAGTTTCGCCCGGCCCATGAAAAAGATCGCGAAACTTATGGCAACGATCAGTCCGGCTGTGCCCAAATCCGGCTCCAGGACCACGAGGAGAAACACGAGCGCGGTGATCCCCAGAAGCGGCGCAAGTCCCTTCTTGAATTCCCGGATGGTTTCACCCATTGCGGAGATAGAGGCGGCGAAATAGATGATCATGATGAGTTTCATGAACTCGGATGGCTGAAACCCGAAACGTCCGAACCTGAGCCAGCGCTCGACCCCCTTCCCGCTCATATGTTTCTGCGCCAGAAGAAGGATGAGCGTGAAAATCCCGATGCCCAGAAGAATCGGCGACAGTTTCGCGAAACCACGGTAGTTCAGCTTGGTGGTTATCATCATGATGAACAAGCCGATCACCAGACGAATGGCCTGTTTCTTGAAATAGAACATGCCGTCGCCCATCATGTCCATCGAGCGGTACATGCTGGAGCTGTATACCATCACCAGCCCGATCCCGGCCAGAATCAGCGTGGTGATGAGAAGCCAGAAATCAACTGTCTGCTGTTGCTGTTTCATTATTACTCATCCGTTTCCATTGCCCGGCCGCGTAATCCCGTGAAGTATGGAAGCTGACTGGGTCTCATCAGCGAATCTTGAACGTTGTCAGGGCGATGATCGAAAGGATAATCCCCATGATCCAGAACCGGACAACGACCTTTTCCTCAGGCCAGCCCAACAATTCGAAATGATGGTGCACCGGCGCCATCTTGAAGACGCGCTTTCCGCGCACCTTGAAGGAGATGACCTGGATGATGACCGACAGAACTTCCATTACGAAAACGCCGCCGATGATGACAAGGAGTATTTCCGTCCTGCTCAGAATGGCCACCCTTCCCAGGGCGCCGCCCAGGGCCAGCGCTCC
>CAYNWJ010000007.1:2510-26742 GCA_964400815.1 uncultured bacterium | reverse complement strand
GACGACCACCGGCGCCGGACGGTAGAGGCTTTCCGGCGTCACTTCGAGCGTGAACACGCTGTCAGCCGATACAACCGTCTGGTCGAGCCGTCCGGTGCATCCGAACAGCCCGATGTCGAGGGTATCGGCATGTATCATGGCAGGACCGAACCGCGCCTCCGCGGTCACCGTGATCACACTTCCGCCGGAAGGGGGGAAATGCAGGGGCGCCGTCCAGGATGACCCGCCGGACGGCGCCACGAAGAGCGATCCGGATGAACCGTCATCCTGTTCGAACCGTATCGCCGGAAGGGAGGAGAGGATTTCAGGCGCCTCCAGATGAACAAGAATCCGGTCGTGCAGCATCTCGCTTGAAATGTCGAGCTCCGGCAATTTCCCGGTTTCAGCGCCGCCGGCTGTCAGATGGACCGGAATGGACCGTATGCCTCCCGGGGCGACCAGTTCCACACGGTAGTCACTGCCGGTATCGAAGGGCGCCTCCACCCGGATGTCGCATGACGGGCCGTCCGCGGGAAACGTGGCCGCCACCATCCAGCCGCCGTCACCATTTCGCCTGAACAATTCCACGCTTTCCAGGCTGCCGCCGGGATTGAATCCCGCGACGTGCAGGTCCTCACCCCGGATGATCCCGCATGCGGTGAAGACGGGCCTTTGTCCGAAACGCACCCTGAATGACGTTTCCGCGGTGTTCCCGGCGAAATCCTCGGCCGTGATCGTTACGGTTCGAATGCCGCCGCGTCCCGGGAGCCGTTCCGACAGAAGACCATCCCCCTGATACGAGGGAATGTCGTTTTCCCTTCTGCGGAAGAGCGCCGACATGAAGCCCCGTCCTTTCCCGAAAAGGGACGCGGGAATATAATCGAAGGCGCCGAGACCATTATGGGCATAGGAAATCTTCCCGTATGTCTTCGTGAAAACAGTCGTGGAATCCACGGCCACGGACATGCGGTAGACACCGAGGCGATTGTTCGAATTGTTGACGCGATCGATGACTTCAACCGCCACACCGACAGCGCCGGAAACAGTCAATGGTTCGGCATCGGCGCTTTCTGTGGAGATCAAGCGCGGTGCGGGTATGCCCTCGACGGCGGAGACCGCATCGAGCGGGATCAGCACCACGTCCCCCAGCCAGGGCGCGATGGTATCGGGAACCTCGAACCCGTGAAGAAAGGGATTTTCCGGCACATTGTTCCCGTCCCGTATCTCGAGATGCAGATGCGGGGCCCCGCTGCCCGTATCGCCGGAATACGCCACCACATCGCCCTCCGAAATCCGGTACCGGTCCGGCTCGGGATACCAGTCGATATCATAGGTGCCGTTCCTGATGCGCATGGAGAACAACTCGTCCTCGATCTCGGGGGAAAACCCCGAAAGATGTCCGTACACGACCATCATCCCCGAATCGAGTTTGATATAGAGCCCCTTGCCGTACCCGAACGGTGAAGTTCGCACGCGCGCAATGTAGCCGTCGCCGAGGGCGTATACCTTTCTGCCGGTCACACCGTTGGTCTTGAAATCGAGACCCATGTGAAACCGGCCGGGGCGGTATTCACCGAAGGTGGCGCTGATCCTTCTGGCGGCGTCGACGGGCCACATATAACCGTCCGGCAGGGCCGCCCGCGGGAAACAGCAGAGAATGAAACCAAATATGGCGATGGGGAGTTTAATGGCAGGACGAAGCGTGCTTATGGATATGATCACGTTCCAGGAACACTCGCTCATTTGGAGGAAAGGTTCAGGTTACGACCGGTTGTCCGGTCCTCCCCAAACATACTATCGCCTTGAGCGGCCGGGCAAGCATTTTCACGGCGTAAAGCCGATAATTCAGGCGTGGTCAAATCGTCAACACGACGGGCCGCGGTGCGACAGAGTGTCTCAAGAAAAAATATCAGCATGGCTGGGCGGACAGCTTCAGAATCGTCATATTCATCTCTTAATATTGATGTTATTGACATCTCGATACACTATGGCATATCATTTGCTTATTTTTTATCCAGCACTTTTGAACCCTCTTGTCGTGCGATGATCGATACGAGGACGAAAACAGCAGATGTGACAGGGGATGCGGTGAATATCCTGATCGTTGACAGCGGCAAACCAATGCTCAGAGCTCTCATGAACCTTCTCGAGGCCGATCATGAGGTGCGTCTTGCGAGCGGCGCCCAGGAAGCGCTCCGGTTCACTGCGGAAGCGACCGGCCCTGATATCGTCATAGCCGATGAGCGGTCCGCCGCGGCCAACGAGGGGAAACTGATCAAGAACATACGCAGGCGCGGAAATGGAACCAGCATACTGGTTGTCAGGTCCCACCCGGCCGGCGCAAAATCAGCTCGCGCGAAACTATCCGATGTCGATGAAATTTTTTATGAACCCATCAATGTGGAAAAACTCATGAGAAGCATACACCGTCAAACCCTCAAATGCTTCCATGCGAACCCGGAAAAAAGAACGGACACGTCTGACGATTCCCGCCCGGGGAGAACGAACACATGAACCATACCATGGAAACACTCAAGATTCTCGTCACCGATGATTCCGAGGCTTCACGCAGTATCATCGTCAACACGCTGAAAAAGGCGGGGTTCCACCATGTCGACGAGGCGGTGGACGGCAGGGACGCTCTTGCCCGTCTGTATGCCGGACACTATCATCTGCTTATCACCGACTGGAACATGCCCGGCATGGACGGCATCGAGCTGGTGCGAAACGTCCGCTCGGAATCAAAACTGCAAAAGACCATGATCCTGATGGTCACGAGCCGCTGCAAACGCGATGACATTCTGAACGCGGTCAGAAGCGGAATCGACGGATACATAGCGAAACCCTTCTCCCCCCAGACCATCATGGAGAAGATCGCTGATATTCTGAAGAACCGCGGCGACGCCGCATGACCGAAGCATCCTTGCGACAGTTCGGATTCGATTCCCCCGGATATGAACATTGTTCTTCAGAGCGTCTTGTCCCGAAGGCAAGCCCCCTTCTGCTCACGCCCCCAAAATAATCATTGATTTCCCGCCGGTTATATCATAATTTAAAAGATTGCCGACAATCACATATTCACAAGTGCCACGGACTGTGACAGGATACGATAGGGAGAGGAGCATACATGCTTAAAACAATGCGTACTAACACAAAATGGATAATGATAATCGTCGCCGTCTGTTTCATCGGCATGATGATTTTCGCATGGGGCATGGATATCGGAAGCAGAGGAACCGGCAGCGGCGGGAATGTCGTGGGCAAGGTGAATGGCGAGGATATCCCCTACACCTTCTTCGACAGCGTAGTGAAAAATCAGCGTCAGCAGCAGACGGCGGCCGGCGAACGCCTCTCCCTGAACGAGGAACGCAGGCTCTATGAAGACGCGTGGAACAACATCGTCATGCAGACGCTGATCCAGCAGGACATAGATAAGCGCGGCATCTCATATACCGACATGGAACTGGTTAATTTCATGAAGAATAATCCACCGGAGCTTGTCTACCAGATCCCCCTGTTCCAGGAGAATGAGCAGTTCAGCATGGAAAAATACCGGTCATTCATCAACGCCGACAACCTGAGCAACCCCCAGATGGCGCAGGTCCTGCAATACATCGAGCAGGAGGCCCGCCGCCGTCTTCCTTCCCTGAAGTTCCAGCAGACGCTCATGAACTCGGTGACCGTGACCGAACAGGATGTGCGTGACCGCTGGCTCATGGAGAACGAGAAGGTCGAGGCCGACTGGGTGTTCGTGAACGCCAGCAATCTCTCAGGCGTCAACCCCGATGTCCCGGCGGCGGAACAGCAGGAATACTACGACGCGAACAGGGATGATTTCCGGGCCGACGAGCGGCGCATTCTCAATGCGGTCTTTTTCCGTCTCGAGCCCACGAAGGAAGACTCGACCGAGATCCTCGATCTGGCTGAAACAGTGCTCGATCGTGCGCGTGAGGGCGCGGATTTCGCCGAACTTGCCAACGAATACACGGACGATCCGGGCAACAACCGGCGTGACGGCACCCAGGCCGGCGGAGACCTCGGCTTTTTCGGACGCGGCCGCATGGTGCCGGTGTTCGAGGAAACGGCCTTCGGGATGGAACCGGGTGAAATTTCGGAACCGGTCATCAGCCAGTTCGGTTATCACATCATCAAGGTGGATTCGGTCAGATACAAGGAAGACGACCCGGACGAGATCGATCAGGTCAAGGCACGTCATATCCTCTTCCGCGTCGAACCCTCGGGAGAAACACGCGATCGCGTGGAAAGCAGGGTGACGGCCTTCTATGAGACGGTGCAGGCGGGGATGGATTTCACCGCCCAGGCACAGATCGACAGTCTCCAGATCACCCGCTCGCGGCCCTTCGAAAAGGACGCCATGTCGGTTCCAGGCATTCCCGGAAGCTCCCAGCTTCTCGTGCATCGGGCTTTCGCAAACAAGGAAGGGGCGGTTCTTCCCGTATATCCCGTCGACGGCGGCTATTTCGTGATGCAGGTGGCGGATGTGCTGCCGGCGGGCATCCAGCCGCTGGAAGAGGTGAGCATGCAGGTTTCGTCGGAAATCCTCCGCGAGCGCAGGGTCGGGTACGCCGAGGAGTTCATCGGGCGCGTCCAGCAGCGCATGCAGCAGGGCCAGACGCTTCAGGAGGCTGTCGAGGCTGATACCGAATATTCCGACGCCACCGCGCGTTCCGGCGAATTGTACCGGAGCTATTTCATTCCCGGGCTCGGTTCGATGAACGAATTCGTCGCCAAAATTTTCACCCTGGAAAATCCCGGTGACTCCACCGGTCCCGTGGTGACGGAACAGGGATGCGGCATCGCCGTGCTGAAACAGAAGCTCCCCGTCGACGAGGAACAGTTCGAGCAGGACAAATCCCAGCTCAGGGCCCGCATGCTCAACGACCGCAGGAACGACTACATGAACCGCTATCTCGAGGGCCTGCACGACCACGCGGAAATCGTCGACAACCGCCACATGTTCGTAAACATGTAGGGAGCCGACAAAACCGCGGCGCAACAGGTAATAAATCCGAAAAGGGACGGGCGAGAAAGCCTGTCCCTTTTTTTTGAAGATGCTTCGGCCTGAAATGGAAGAAAGTGTTATTCGGGCATGACGATGCGGTGGTTTTCCTCACCGGGGCTCGTGGCTTCGATAAAGGATTCGAATCCGCCGCCGTCGAGCGCGTGCAGGATGGCGTCGGCGCCGAACCACCGCTCCTGGGGATGATTTTCGGGCAGGAGAAACGCTGCGGCTGTCCTGAGCCTGCGTTCGGACACGTCCATGGCCGCCTTGTGGGAGCGTATGGCCTTGCCCCGGAGACCCTCGACGATATGGACGGCTCGCCCGGCCTCTTTCCTGGCGGCGTCTGAAAGAGTCGGATCGAGCTCCGTAATCGTTTCGGCGATGCGGTCGAATCCCGTCTCGACAGCCCGTTCCAGCCCGGCAAACGCGGTGTCGAGCTCCGGGGGAAAGGTCTTCTCCGCGAGAAAGGACGTGATGCGGTCCATGCCCCCGAAAAGCAGCGGCGGTTCGACTCCCTCGCGACGGGCGTTTCTGAGTGTCCGCATGTCGATCACGGTAAAGGATGCGCGCGGCCAGACGATCGACGGGGCAATGCCGAACAGATCATACACGGGCCGCGCCTGTCCGAGATACAAACGCTCACCCGGCCCCGCCACGAGGGCCGCTGTCGGCAGCACCGCATCCTGACACACGGGACGCAGGGCCGCGGCCGGACTGATACGCTCCGGTTCCGACCGGACAATGGCGCGGATATCCCGGTCCGAAAACCGCGAATCGCCGGCGCGAAACGACCCGTCCTCATATTCCAGGGTTTGCCGGATTCCGTTCACGATGATGAAAAGGTTTGTGGCGGTTTCCGGACGGCGAAGCGCCTTTTTGCGGAGGCGGGCGCTGTCGAAGGCATCCGCCCGTTCGTTGATCAGCCTGACCGATGCCGCGGGATCGTCCAGCTCGACGAGAAAGATGTCCCGGAACAGTCCCTTCACCCCCTCCCATGCGGGATCGAACAGCACAAGCCCCCGGTCCCGGAACAGGAAGAGCAGTTGGCGCGCAAAAGCATCGGTCCATCGTTCCCCGGGCCGCCACACATCGTGGAGCATGTTCTGATAATCTTCACCAACATCGCCCGGGGGGAGTGAGGATTTCAGGGTTTCGAGCGCATCGGTGATTCCTCCGTCCAGCCGGAGGGCGCTCACCGGCATGCCGTCCGTCAGATTCGCCGGACGACAGGAAACCCGCACGGTGTTCCCGTCACCGGTATTCAGCCCCAGACTGCCGACTTCATCAAAATCGTGGTCGTCGCTCGCCACCCAGAAAAGGGGAACGACATCCCGCCCTGACGCGTGTGAAAGCCGCCGGGAAAGCCCGACCGCGTGCATGGCCTTGTAGAGGGTATAGAGAGGTCCGCCGAACAACCCCGCCTGCTGTCCCGCAACAACGAACACCGTATCCGGACCGATGGCCTCGATACGGCGTTTCGTGGCTTCGGGAGCGCCAAGACGCCCGTGCTCCCGCGCGAGAATGTCCGCGATGCCGTCGAGAGGAAACCGGCCGCTGTCGAGCGATTCCGCTCGTTTCACGAGAGCATCGAAATCGGGTGCGGCGGCGTCATCCGGCACGGCGGACGGCCGTTCATCCCCGAAGAAATCACGCGCATCGATGAATCTGTTCATGGTATTATTTCCTGCATGGATGGGGAAACACTGCCCGGCGGACCGCTTATTGCCTGTGTCCGTATATGATCATCCGCTCCGAGGATTCATCATATCCGGAGCACCCCGCCGAACCGTAAACTCCGTCCACGATCAGGCCGGCATTCGCGATCATGGCGTTCATCTCGTCCAGTTCATAGAGCCTGACGGACTCGTGAAATTCCGTGACATCTCCCTTACGGTCGAGCAGGATGTCCTTGACGATACGCCGGCTTTCGGGATCGTAACGGCGGTGTTCCTCCACATGCATGCCGTTCATGGTTTTCGTCGATGTCTCCACGAGGTTTTCGAGAACGCACGGCGGATTGAGGTAATCGATGTAGAATCGGCCGGCCGGCTTGAGCAGGCGTGAAATCGAGTGGAGCAGCCCCTCATTCTCGTCGTCGGTGAAATACCCGAAGGAGGTGAACAGATTGAGGACCGCGTCGAACACCGCCTCCCGGAACACCGTATCACGGGCGTCCGCACGCACATAGACAGGGAAACGGCTTCCAGTATCCTTCGAATTCCCGGCGACCGCAAGCAGTTCCCGCGAATAATCGAGCCCCACCACCCGAAGACCATGGCCGGCCAGGAAAACATCGTGCCGCCCGGAACCGCAGCAGAGATCGAGAACGAGCTCACCGGGCCGGAGCTTGAGGGTATCGATGATCGTGCGGACGTCCCGCTCCGCCTCCTCGATGTCACGATGCTGGTAGACGAGCAGATATTCCTCGCCGAACCACCGCTCGAACCACTCCATTGGGGCCTACTTCCTGACGGTTACGGGGAACTGGATGGATGCCATGAAATAGGAGGCTGCATTCCCCTCGTTCATGGATATCTCCAGAAATCCGGAGGAACCGAAAAGCGCGAGGGGACTCCCCTTGGGAACGTCGCTGTACTGGCGGGAAACACCGTCGAAATGCTCGGAACCGAACAGTATCTTCGTCTGTTTTTTCCCGGCGAAGGATTTGTATCGATGTTCGGTAATGTTCGTGATCATGTTTCCGAAGGAATCGATGGACACCACTTCTCCCTTGAGCGTGTTGCCCTCGCGGACGACCCTGGGATATTTGAGCTTGTGGTATCGTTTGATGACGGGACCGACATGAGAGAAATCGCCTCCCGTCGAAAGCAGTCCCGCGCACGGGGCGAACACGTCGCGTCCGTGGAAGGTGTTCGAGACCGTCTCGCGGATATAGGGCTCGTTCTTGATATGCCGTATTTCGACGGGCTTTTCCCTGTCGAGAACGAGGGAAAAGATGCCGTTGTCCGGTCCGACGAAATAATACTTGCCGGTCTTGACCACGATGTTCTTGCGGGAGCCGCCCACACCCGGATCGACCACCGCCACGTGAATGGTCCCCTCGGGGAAAAAGTGACAGGCGCGGGCAAGCGTGAACGCCCCGTCCACGATGGCATGGGGCGGAATTTCATGGGTTATGTCCACGAGCCGGGCATCGGGGTTCGCCCCGAGGGCCACGCCCTTCATGATGCCGGCGTAGGGATCGCTCGTTCCGAAATCGGTGGTGAAAGTGATGATGCCGTTCACCTGCATTATTTTGTCCTCATGATGAATATGCCGTCCCAGTCTTCGGGCGGCGGATTGATCTTGAACTCGTTGCACCGTTCGAGGTACACCCGCGAAGGGCTGTCGTCCGGGTCCGCGGCGAGGGCGTCGGTGAAGAGCGATATGCCCTCGTCCCATCTCCGGCCCTTGTATGCTTCAAGTCCTCTGGCGTACAGTTCGAGCGCTTTCTTCCTGTTTTCGGGCAGTTCTTCCCCCGTGCGGCAGATGACCTCGTGCACAAGGACGCCCGCTGTCTTGCCTTTCACTTGGAGGAGGTCCAGTTCCCGGGTTTCGATGGCATGCTCGACCATTTTGCGTGTCGCCTCGCTGCACATGATGTATGTGCCGTACACCTTGTTCGCCCCCTCGAGGCGGGAACTGAGGTTGACGTTGTCGCCCATGACCGTATAGTCGAAAATACGGCTCGAACCCATGTTGCCGATGACCATGGTGCCGGAATTGATGCCCACGCGGGCCTTGAGTTCCGGCTTGCCCTCGGCTTTGAATTTCTCCCTGAGCTCGGTCAGTTTCTTCTGCATGTCGAGCGCCGTGTGGCAGGCCTTGAGCGCGTGCTCCTCGTCGGGAAGCGGCGCCCCGAACTCCGCCATTATGGCGTCGCCCTCGTATTTGTCGATGATGCCGTCATAGGACAGGACGATATCCGTCATGGCGGTGAGATACTCGTTGAGAAGCCCCACAAGTTCCGTCGGCGTCAGGCTCTCGGATATGGTGGTGAATCCGGCCACATCGCTGAAGATCACACTCATGACCCGCTCTTCGCCGCCGAGCGTGAGCATGTCGGGGTTTTTGAGCAGTTCGCCGACGACAGCGGGCGGAACATACTGGGCGAAGGCGCCGCGGATCATGGCCTTCTGCCTGCGCTCGGTCAGGAAGTTATAGGTCACGGCGCTGATATAGTTGAGAATGACCACGGCGAAACCCGGCGCGACCACCGGCACCATCCAGCGCTTGGCGTTGAACAGCATGATGCTCGCTCCGAAATTGACCCCGATGAGCAGCAGGCACAAAAGAAGCCCGGTGAAACCACGGAATTTGAAATTGATGAGCGTGGCGAGAACGGACATCACCACGATCATGGCGAAGAGGTGCCAGCGTTTATAGGGAACAATGAAGCGCTTGTTGAGTATCGTGGAGGTGATGCTCTTATGGACGTGCACCCCGTACATGGGATACTCGTTCTCGCTGAATATGCTGGTGCCCAGATAGAACGGCGTGAGCTTCACATCGCCCGATTCCGGCCATGCGGCGCCCACCAGCACCACCTTGTCCTTGAAAGCGCCCTTCTCCTTGAGAATGCCGATGCCCCATTCACTGTCGTCGTAGACCTGCTCGTAGGAATAATACCCCCCCGCCTCCTGATAGGTCTTTTCGTCCATGGGATAATTGATGATCATGAAATTCTCTTCGTTCAGGGGGATCACCGTATCACCCACATGGGCCGTATGTCTCTCCGTATCGACCCAGGCGGAGTCGGCTCCGAGCACATACATCGCCGCCCTGAGGGCGTACGAGTAGTTCCAGCCCAATTCCGGGTCCATGTCATTGGTGATCAGCTTGGCGCGGCGGATGAAGGAATCGTTGTCGTCGTACATGTCCACGAAGGCCATCTGGTCCCGGTTCTGGAAGAGGGCCGGCGGAATGGGATTCTCCCCCACCGTCTGCTGGGTCGCCTTGCCCGTGAGCACCTTCTCCTTGCGGCCGATGACGGTCGTCGGGAAATAGGCGATGGCCCCGGCGAGCACGGAGTCCTCCCATGACGGCTGTGTGAACCCGTCGGAACCAGCCTGTCCCGTGTAGGTGAGGAAAAGAAAGTCGAAGAGCACCGCCTTCGCCCCGGCGTCGAAGAGATTGATGATCAGCTGGGCGTGATAGTCGCGCGGCGGCATGTTGATGAGGCCGAGCATGTCGAGCGACTGGGGATCAATGCCCACGATCACCACATCCTCGGCATGGGCTTCCGGTCCCCTGATGCGGAAGCGCAGGTCGCGCATTGCGTTCCGAGGATTGTCGAAAGCATGCAGCCGATCGAGAAGCAGGACTGCGGCAATGACGCCGATGCAGATCGCGATATAGGCCACCACCGTTGTCAATTCCTTGCCGACATTCGACTGCTTTTTTTCCGCCATGGCAGTACCATCCTGTTCTCGGGTGGAGTGCGTGACCGCGTGAGGGAGATGAACCCTAAATATCTGATTCATTATAAAGTACGGTGGGAGAACCTCCCTGTCAAGGACAGTTCGGCGCGGGTGATCCTCCGGTTTTTACAAGCAAAGCTCGCCTCTGACGGGGGATGAACTGACTCCCGAAGTTTCGTCACCTCCATCGCACGGGGAAGCGGCCCCGTAAAGAAACCGACAGCCGCCCACAGCAAAAATCACGTTTATTTTTATACTCGCATTATGTGTGTTAGATAAAGCTTGCTTTTGAAGTTCAAAAGTTTTTTATTATATTCCTTCATAAGGACACACGGGACACATCCGCAATTCACATATGGAACATTACATCATATTCCGAAAGGAGCAGCAGGCATTATGGGACGCGAGGAAGAGATCATCACACAACGTGACATTACCTATCCCTATTCAATCGATTCGGACGAGATGGTGGCCCGTTTCGAAAAATGCTACACCGCCGCCATCAACGATGTCATGACCAGCAGAAGCCTGGATGAAAGTCTGGGCCTCCCGAGCACCTGGCTCGGCAAAGACATCAAATGCATGACCAAGGAACTCAACCGCGACGTGGTGGCCGGATTCGCCTTCACCATCCAGTGGATCAAGGATCCCTCGCCCGATGAACGCGAGATGCCCGGCGAACTCATGCTGAGCTCCTATTTCAAGAACGCCGTTCTCGTGGTGGACACCGGCTGCGACCCGGCGTCCGCGGTTCGGTCATCGACGGCGGTGCGAAGGACACGGGCTTCGTCAAGCTCATGGATTTCCCCGTGTTCTGCAAGTTCTCGAGCCCCATCGACGCCTATTCGGGCAACCGCCTCCGCGGATGGAACCTCCCCATCTCCATCAACGGCGTCAAGATCGAACCCATGGACGTGATCGTGGGTGACAGCGACGGCGTCATGGTTATCCCGAAAGAGCACGCCGAAACCGTGCTGGAAAAGTGCGAGGCGCGCAAGACTTTCGAGGACAAGACCCGCGAACTCCTCAAGGCCGGCTATTCACCGGTCGAGGCGGCGAAGAAGATGGGGGCGAAGGAGCTGTAATCCTTTGTCAACCATGATTGGGAAACGGGGAGACGGAACCGGTCCGCCTCCCCGTTTTTCATGCCTGCGCCGGGCCGCCGTCAGCGCCCCGTTTCATACCGCACTTTCAGCACCGGCCCCGGCCAGTTCACCTCGATGCCGTGCCCCTGAGTCGTCGAGAAGGTGTAGATCGAATTTCTTCCGAATGAAAGGATATCCGTGGGCACCGCGACATCCACATAGACAAGGTCGTAGCTCCTCCCCACCCTGCCCGCGACCTTCCCGCCGTTCACCGCGATCTTCTCGCAGTATGTTCCGGCCCATGTCGAGAGGGTCATCCGGGCATCCGCCGCACGCGAGAGATCGTCGAGGATCAGCGCGTTGCAGTACACCGCCCTGCCCGCGCGGCTCACCCATTTCGCGGGAACGTCATGGGGCGGATACATGCGTACCGAATGGCCGTCGCGGACGAACGACACATTCCCGGCCGCTTCGGTCAGACAGCTCATGCCCTCCCGACCGGTGATGCGCGCCATGAACGCGACCGGCAGCCGCTGGTCCGGCACCCATTCCGTATCCCACGTCACCCTGAAAGGCGGCTCCGTCGCAGAACCGGCATGGTTTTGTATCCTCCCGTAACGGGACGTGTAGCGCCAGCGGCGGAAACGGTTGCCCCCCTCGTAGTTGAAATCGTCGTACATACCGATGACATCGACCTGCGCCACCGATTCCGGATCATCGGCGCGCACCTCGATGACGGGGTCTTCCCCGATGACCGCACCCGGAAGCGGCGACACGATATTGCCGGACGGATGGGGCTTCGCCGCGTCATAGAACACTCTGAACGTAACACCGTAGATGATATACTGGGGCCAGCCGAAATTGTTGCAGCTCTGGTTTCCGGCGGTCAGTTCGAAGGTGTTCGTCCCCTCCATAACATCGGAAAGAGGCACCTCGATGGCGGGATAACGCATGGTCTGCCAGCATTCCGGGCTCGGTACCGGAAGTCCCGGCGCCTCGGGAATGTCGATCCAGGGACCTTCGTTGAGTCTGATACGCTTGCCGCGTGTGCCGGCATGGCACTGGAGCAGTTCGATCACGGCCTCGACGGCGACGGCGCCTTCGAGATCGTCGATGACGATACGGTTTACGGGATTGGGGAGAAACTCCTTCGCTCCGGAATGGGTCGCTTCGGGCCCGGTCACACGCTGCCAGGCACCCGCGTTGACGAAGGGCCCGCGCCACACATGGTCCCGGAACACGGCGCCGGGGAGAAAGCGCGTCCGCTCCGATACGCGCCGTACGGTGATATCCAGCGGTTGGCCCTCAACCACGGCGACACTCTTCTTCTGGTAATGATACGCCTCGTCACTGATCACGGTGACCTGGAACGTCCTTTCGGAGACGGCCGGCCGCGCCGCCGGTGACCGCGCCGGACCGGGATGTACGCCGCCTCCCGATACCATGCCGCCGAAACCGCCGTCGATACGGAGCATTCTGCCCGTTTCCGCCCGTCCCTCGAACACCAGCCTGTAGAGATACACCCCCGCCGCCGTGCTCCTGCCGTCACGGTCGGTCCCGTTCCAGCGGGCGACATGCGCGCCGGCGTCAACCATGCGGTCGAAAACGACCCTGACCGGCCGCCCCAGAATGTCATACACGGTCAGTTCGGCATGGCTCGATACCGTGGTCGTGAAGGGGATCGTCGTGCCCGGATTGAAGGGATTGGGAAAATTCTGATGCAGGCGGAAGGGTGCGGGGCGGGTATCCGGGAGCTGCCGGTCCACGCCGGTTGACGCCGTCATCGCATAGCGTCCCTCATCATCGGTGATGGCCTCGAATTCCATGCCCGGCGAGGTCTCGCCGGCAAGAACGACGACCGCCCCCGCCACGGGAACCCCCGCTTCATCAGTGACACGACCGGTCACCGAAGCGGACACGGATTGTCCGGCGAACATGCAGGCAAGAACGAGGCATGGGACTGTGAACGGGATTTTCACGGCTAGAAGACCACGCGGGCAAGGACCGCCAGAAGCGCCGGCTTCTTCATGACCGCGGAGCGGAGAACCCGTATCGGTGTGCGCTTCTCCACGGGAAGAGCGAGCATCTCGGCGGCGATTTCGTTGAGACGGCTGTCGGGAATGTCGAGGATGGCTTCCTTGAGCTTGTGACAGCGGCGGTTCATGGCGCCGAACTCCTTTTCGCAGCGTTTCGGATAGTCCGCAAGCGCACGACTGTGAGCATCGCCCTTCGCGAGGGCACGCGCCGCCGTTTCCGCCGCACACTGCCCGGCGATCATGGCGTTGATTATGCCGCCCCCGGTGATGGGATTCGCCATGTGGGCGGCGTCCCCGGCCACCATGAGACCATCGGCGTGTATCTGCCTCGCCCCTCCCGAACACGAAACGCCGCCGACGGTCCGCGCCACAATCGACGCGCCCGGATGGAAACGTTCGAGATAGGCAGCGAGACATGCGCGCGGCGTCGTGTTCCTTGCAGCGAGGCCGTTGATGCCGAGACCGATGTTGGCGATGCGCCGCCCCTTCGGAAAAACCCAGGCATAGCCGCCGGGCGCGAACTCGCTTGTGAAATGAAGGGAAAAGCTCCGGGGATCGATGTCCACACCCGCGCACGTGGCCTGCGCGCATGTCTCCATGTCGCGGAGACCGGTCACGGTATCGAGTCCGGCCATTCGTGCGATGACTGACTCGACGCCATCGGCGGCAATCACCACCCGCGCCCGAACCGTCCGTTCCTCACCGGATTCACGAAGTACGACGGCCCGTTCGCCGCTCTCGAAGGGGGAAAGCTCCACGGCCTCGCAGGAGGTCATCACGGCGGCGCCTTCCGCTGCCGCCTCCTCGGCGATCATGCGGTCGAATACGGTCCTTTCGAGAATGAAACCGCACTGGCTGCCCGTGTCCATGTCCACCCGGGAACCGTCGGGCGCAACCAGACAATAGCCGTCGATTTCGGCAGACACCCAGCGGAGATCGGGAGCGAAAAACCGCGTGAGGCCCTTCTCGTCAACTCCCTCGGCGCATCGTACGGGGCTTCCGATGACCGGATCGCGCTCGACCAGCAGCACATCCAGACCCGAACGCGCGGCGAACAACGCGGACGTGGAACCCGCGGGACCTCCGCCGATGATGATGAGATCGTATCTCTCCACGCGGCATCCTCTTCGATTGATGGTCAAACAGAGGTCACGCACCGCCTGATGTCACCGCTTCGACGGGACAGACGGTTTCACAGTTTCCGCAGCCGGTGCAGCGCTCCGTATCGATGAAAACCCCGTTGCCGCGAATGACGATGGCGAGAACGGGACAGACGCCTGCACAGGCGCCGCACAGTTCGCAGCGTGCACGGTCGACTGTTCTCATGATTCGTACCTGAGCGAAAGGGCGTCAACCAGATGGGCGTTGGCAGTGGCATCCTCGAGGCAGCTTTTTTTGAGGTCCTGCGGCGGTTCGACAGGATAGTTCCCGGAAAAACAAGCGTCGCAATAACTGTTTCCCTTGTTCGGCACGCTGTCGAGAAGACCTTCGAGAGAGAGATAGCCGAGTGTATCGACCCCCATGAAACGTGCGATCTCCTCCACGGACATGCTCGACGCCAGAAGCTCCTCGCGGGTGGGGAAGTCCATACCGTAGAAACAGGGCGCCATGATGGGCGGCGAGCTGACGCGGAGGTGTATCTCCTTCACCCCGGCGCCGCGCAGAAGCCGTGTTATCTTCTTGAAGGTCGTTCCGCGGACGATGGAATCCTCGACGACCACGATGCGCTTGCCTTCGAGAACGCCGCGCACGGGATTGAACTTGATGCGCACCTTGGCGTCCCGGGTCACCTGGCTGGGATGGATGAAGGTCCGTCCGATATAGTGGTTTCGGATCAGTCCGATCTCGAATGGTATCCCCGAGGCCCGTGAATAGCCGAGGGCGGCGGTGTTGGACGAG
The DNA here is from genome assembly GCA_964400815.1 of uncultured bacterium. GTDB lineage: Bacteria > Latescibacterota > Latescibacteria > Latescibacterales > Latescibacteraceae. The sequence continues at coordinate 11,300 of CAYNWJ010000007.1, read as the reverse complement.
TCCGGAACGGATATCACGATATCGGCGTCCACCGGATATTCCTCGGCCAGCGTTTGTCCGATCCTGCGGCGGGCCTTGTCGACGCATTCTCCGAAGATGATGCTGTCGGGACGGGAAAAGTAGATATATTCGAAAATGCAGAATGTCTTCTTCCGCTCCTTGAAGGGCTTGAGGGAATGAACCCCGCTCTTGTCGATGGTGATGATCTCGCCGGGCTCCACATCGCGGATATATTTGCCGCCGATGATATCGAGAGCGCAGGATTCGGACGCCACCGCCCAGGAACTGTCGGACTTGCCCAGGCAGAGCGGCCTGAAACCATGGGGATCGCGCGCCGCGATGATGCTGTCCTTCGTGAGCATCACGATGCAATACGCCCCCTTTACTTTCGAGAGAGCGTCAACGAGCCGCTCCGTGAGGGTCTTTTTCTTCGACATCGCCACGAGATGAACGATGATCTCCGAATCGAGCGTGGTCTGGAATATGGCGCCGTTCTTGAGAAGACCGTCGTACAGCTCGCGGGTGTTGGTGAGGTTGCCGTTGTGCCCGATCGCCACGGGGCCGTCGCGGTCGGCGGCGAGAAGGGGCTGGACATTGACGATCCTGTTCGAACCCGTCGTGGAATAGCGGTTGTGGCCGATTGCACTCTGCCCCTTGAGGTATCTGAAAAGCGCCTGGTCGCCGAAGACTTCGCTCACGAGCCCCATGCCGCGATGATAGAACACCTCACGGCCGTCCGAGGTAACGATTCCGGAGGATTCCTGCCCCCGGTGCTGGAGGGCGTACAGGCCCAGGTACGCCATCTCGGCCGCGTTCGGATGGCCGTAAATGGCGAAAACACCGCACTCTTCGCGGGGCTTGTCAAGATCGTCACACTCCCGGCTGCACGCCGGGCAGTCTCCCGAACAGTATCGCTCGTCTTCAATCATGCCTGTCGCTCCATGGGTACGGTTTCAAATGACACCCGGTTGTGCATTTTCTCACAGAATCTGAATATAATTCATTTCAGGCCTGGCTCAAAGCCGAAACCCCGGATCACGTGGCGAGCCGGATGTGGTTCGAATAGATCCAGGGCTTCTTTCCGCGCCTGACCTCCACACGGTATGCCCCCGGTTTCGACGCCCGGTAGAGCAATTCGGTTCCACGGGACTCCGCGACCGTCACACCATCGCCGATGAGGGCGATGGTCGCTTTCAAGGGAACCGACACGCGAAACTCCGTACGGGACTCGTGAACCGTATCCCCCATATGGTGCATGGCGTTTTCCCCCGCTGCGGTGAAACTGAACCCGCGGGCGTCCCCCCAACGGTAGTTGGAAATGAAACAGCGCGCATCCTTCAGCGCCCCCAGCACCGCGGCTTTGGCACCGGCGACATCTTCGGGAAGCCGCCCGTCAACCAGGATATGGGTCCTGATACCCTTGAACAGCACCTTGTAGCGGAAGATATAGATGGTAACCGGACCGAGACGGTAGGGGTAGGCATGGGCGTCGAGACCACCGATGCCGGGAACCGCTTTCTTCCTGTTGAGCTCGTCCCACCTAAGGAGAGTGGCCTGTTCCGGTCCGGCAAGGAACTTGAGAGGATGGAGGACCATGTAGTACTTGTTGAAATTGTTCAGTTTCTCCATCCATTCGGAGGCATGGTTCCATATCTCGATCCCGTCGAAGCCCTCGGCGTCCCATGCAGTCCAGGGGTAGGGAGGATAGCTGGGCATGGCCGTCCGCTTCTCGTCGGGGTGGGCGATGAAACCCACGGCCCCGGCCTCGTTGGCCCGCCTGACATAGTCCCGGGCGCACAGATCGAAGGGCAGGGTTTCATCCAGGCCGAACACCAGATAGTGGTTCTTGTTGTCGGCGTCGTTGATCTCGTAGCCGATAACCGCCAGGACCGAATCGTACCACTGTTCATATCCCAGCTTCACGGGGTCGAGGGTCATGTGATCGGCGAACAGGAGAAAATCGATCCCCACTTCGCCGGCGATCTTCGCGATTTCCGGGATGGGCCGGAGACCATCGGAAAAATTCGAATGGATATGGAGCGCTCCCACATATTCCCTGAGAGAATCCCCTCCCGAACCTCTGTCAGCATCACTCACGATATGCGATACCTCATCGTCTGTGGCATACGCGGCAGGTCACACGGACGATCGCAGACCCGGGACCGCGCCGGCGTTATGATTTCTTCTTCTTTTTCTTCTTCAGGCGTTCGAGCAGGACGAAATCGATGAGCCGGCGCTCCTTGTCCGCCGCCGATACCGCAACCCGGACACGGTCGCCGAGCATGAAGCGGGTTCCCTTCGAGCGCCCGGTGAGCGCCACACCGGTCCGCTCCGGCTCGTAGTAGTCGTCTGTAAGGGACGAAACATGCACGAGCCCCTCTATGAAATAGCGGTCGAGCTCGACGAAAAATCCCAGATTGATGATCCCGGTGATGGTGCCGTCGAATTCTTCGCCGAGATGTGATTTCATGAATTCCGCCGCCTTCATCTTAACCGAGTCGCGTTCGGCGGTCGTGGTGACATCCTCCTGTCCCGAGACCGATTCCCCCAGCGATATGTAATAGTCCATGTCGTGGGGGTCCCTGTCGCTTCCGGTGATGAAACGGTCGATCTGGCGGTGTACGATGAGATCGGGATAGCGCCTGATGGGCGAGGTGAAATGGGCGTATTCGTCCAGTGCGAGACCATAGTGGCCGCGGTTCTTCGGGGAATACCGCGCCCGTTTCATGGAACGGAGCAGAAGAAGGTTCATGGTGCGCTCGTTCCGGTTGCCCTTGAGATCATGCAAAAACGCGTTCATATAGCCGCGGTCGCCTGCCCGGGAAGCGTTGAAATCGTACCCGAGCGCCTTTGCGACTTCGGCGAAGGACTCGAGCTTTTCCGGGTCCGGGTCCTCGTGGATACGGTACAGGATGGCGGCGCCGGTTTTCCCGAGGGCTTCCGCGGTGATACGGTTCGCCAGGATCATCGCCTCCTCGATCATGCGGTGGGAGGTGAGTTGCTCGTATTTGACGATGTCCACCGGCGTTCCGTCCCCGTCAAGGATCACCTTCGCCTCGGGATTTTCGAAATCCAGGGCACCGCGTTCGGCACGCTTTTCCAGGAGCAGGGCGGTCAGTTTCCCGAACCATTCCAGACGTTCGCCGACCGCCGGGTCGATGTCATCCCCGCCGTCATCTGTCTTTCCGTCCAGAAAGTCCTGAACCTGACGGTAATTCAACCGCTGGCGCGACCGGATGACCGTATTCTCCAAACGGGTCGAGAGCACATCGCCGTTCCCGTCGATCACCATGAAGACACTCTTCGTGAGACGGTCCTCGTCCGGTCTGAGGCTGCACAGTTCGTTCGAAAGACGCTCCGGCAGCATGGGGATCACGCGGTCGACGAGATAGCAGCTCATCGCCCGCGTCTGGGCCTCGCGGTCCAGCGCGGAACCGTCGCGGACATAATGCGCCACATCGGCGATATGCACGCCCAGGAGAACATGCCCCTTTTCCGTCCGCTCGATGGAAATGGCGTCGTCGAAATCCTTCGCGTCCTCCGGGTCGATGGTGAAGACGACGGTATCGCGGAGATCGTTCCGCCGTTCAATCACATCCTCGCCGAGATCGTCTCCGATGCGTTCGGCCTCGTCGAGAACATCCTCGGGGAAGGAGACGGGGAGGCCGTGACGTTTCGCGAGCGCGAGCACATCCACGCCCGGGGAATCGGGATCGCCCAGCACCTCGACCACGCGGCAGGAGGGCCGGGAGAAGCCGCCGCCCGGATCGTTCACACGCGCCGCGACAAGCCAGCCTTCCCCGGCTTCGACCTCTTCATGATTGGTGACGATGATGTTTCCGACGAAATCCGAGCCCTGGGGAATGAGAAGCGCCGTGGGCCCGACCGTTTTGTAGATGCCGACCACCTCGCGCTCGGCCCGCTCGACCACCGCCGTGATCTTCGCCGTGGGGGAATAGCCCGGCCGCCTCCGCCCGCTCGCCTTTCCCTGCACGGTGTCGCCGGTCATGGCGCTTCCGGCGTCGCGGGGACGGACGTACCATCTGGCGCCGTCGGCGGTGCGGATGTAGCCGCCCCCGTTGGCGTGACGGGTGAACACACCGGTGAAATAGCCGGATTTCTCGGGGAGGGTGAAACGGCGGCCCTTCATCCGGACCACGTCGCCAGCCTTCTCAATCTCGGTCAGTACGCCCTTGAATTCCTCGTAGCTGATGCTCTTGTCACCGATGAGATTATAGAGCTGACGGCGGCGTATGCGCTTCTTGCCGAAGGATTTGATGGTTTCGATAATGCGTTCGCGGAGGTCGTCTTTGTTCATGTAACCTTCTTGATAAATCAGGAGACAGCTTCACGAAGAAGGTGCAGTGAAGAATTATTATCGCGATTGTAGAATCTGACTGATGCATTCGTGAATAGTGTTCGAACTTCTGTAATTAATCTGTCCGAAGCCATGGAACAATAGGATTCATCTATTTCGATACCCACGCTGTTACGGTCGCATTTCATCGACGCAAGCATCGTTGTACCGGTTCCGCAAAATGGATCGAGGACAGTATCACCATGAAACGAAAACATTCTCACCAAGCGATACGCCAATTCCAGAGGATATGGTGCAGGATGCTTTTTCGTGGAAGCTCCGCCGAGATTCCAGATTTGGCGGAACCATTGCGCATGATCCTTTTTTGAAATCCTGCTCTTCGCTCGTTGTTCAGGAGAAGGTTTTCTATATCCTCCCGGCTTTCTCTGCATGAGTATAAATTCGATGTCATTTTTAATGATGGCATTAGGCTCATAGGGCTTTCCCAGGAAATGCGCTCCGTTGCTTACTTCATAATTCGCATTCGATATTTTATGCCAAATTATGGGATTTAGATTATCAAATCCAATTTTTCTGCAAGCAACACAAATATCTGCATGCAATGGCACGACTACATGTCTGCCAAATTTTTTCCGTGACAGACAAACATCGCCCACAACACAAACGAGGCGTCCACCGGGAACAAGGACACGAAACACCTCTTTCCATACTTTTTTGAGTTGAACAAGAAAGTCCTCATAATCATCAACATGGCCCAGTTGATCATGATGTTCATTATACTTTTTTAAGTTCCAGTATGGGGGAGATGTTACAACCAAATGCACAGACTCATCATCGATGAATGACAAATCCCGGGCGTCACCAAGAACAAGCTGGTGAGAGGTCGTAAATACTTTTTTTGTTTTGTTTTCTTTATTTTGGGGCATATGCAATCAACTTTGCGGCCAAAGATCGAACGAATTGCTCGAAAGCAAGCGAGTTATTGGGATACGAATAAATTCCATCCAAGCCATTTGTAGAATCGGATACCATCAAAGCGCAAGAGTCATATAGTCTCTGCCTCTGGAGCTTCCCGCATAATATCTCGTATCTTTTCTGATATGATGCCCCATTAAATTCCGGGAACACTTTGAAATGAGGTTCTTTGATTTGTTTGATTGGTTTTCTTGATTTTATGCAATCTTCGACAATTATGAAATAACCCAGCCACGGCTTAATGGTGGAGTTGAATGCTCCTTCCCGAAATGCTGTCCACAAATCAGTTGCGCTTCCAATTGCCTCTTCGGCCCGATTGTTGATATTGTTTCCGAAGGAACCAACATGTGATTTCAGTTCGATCGCCGCCAACAGTTGATTATCACTGACAACGAGAATATCCCATTGTTTCGTCGCCCGGTAATATCCGGGAAGTTCAATCAATTTCTTTTCGAATATTGAATTGGCATCAATTCCCGACTTCAGAATAATTTCTCTTATTACAGAAACAAAACCATCCATTTGAGCGCCGCCTGTCACCATGCTACGCGTTCCCTGGTCGATCTTACCGGATGATTCCTGTTTCTTCTTCTGGACAAATCTTGTGTTCCAAAAATACTGAACCGCCTGAGAGACGTGTTCTTCAAGCCCCTCAAGAATTGTCTGCATTTCTGATTTCATATCAGTTCCCACGATTATTTATCACAATCCCGCGCAATAATCGTACACGTTTTTGAAGAACGCGAGACCGTCACCGTCCTCGGGCAGTTCCCCGCGGGTCCAGCGTGGATGGTTCGTCCGGTGGAGGAAGCGCTCGGGATGGGGCATGAGGCCCATGAAGGTGCCTTTTTCGTTGCAGACACCCGCCACATGGCCCATGGAACCGTTGGGGTCATCGGGATAGCCGGGCTCCCCGCCGTCGGCGGTCACGTAGCGCAGGACGATCTGGCCGCGGGATTCGAGTGATTCGAGATGCGCCTCGTCGCTGACGATGAACTTGCCCTCGCCATGGGCGACCGGCAGTTCGATCACGGGCTTCATTTCACGGGTGAAGATACATGCGCCCGACTGCTCCGGAGCGAGATGGACCCAGCGGTCCTCGAATTTCCCCGAGTCGTTGAAGGTCAGGGTGGCGCGCATTTCGGCCGGCGAATCCGTGTGGAAGGGAAGAAGGCCGGTCTTGATCAGCACCTGGAACCCGTTGCAGACGCCGAGCGCCACGCCGCCGCGGTCCTCGAAGGCCCGGAGCTTGTCGCCGAAGCGCTCGTTCAGTTCCAGCGCCATGATCTTTCCCGCCGCTACATCGTCGCCATAGGAAAAACCGCCGGGAATGAACAGGAACGAATAGTCGTCCATCGTCACCTCTCCCGCCGCGATCCTGTTGACGTGCACGCGGTCCGCCCGGAATCCTGCCCGTTCCGCCGCATGGGCGCTCTCGACATCGCAGTTCGTTCCCGCCGTCCTGAGGATGAGGGCCCTCGGTTGTGCCATTTTTTATTCTCCCATTGCATTATCATTATTTATTGAACTTGTAGCATTAATTACATTTGTTATTTTTGACTGTAGATAAACAATTTTCGTATAATTATATTTCAAATCAGTTTCGGTTATTTGATATTGATTAATTTCAAAACAATTAATAACATCCTTACTATCATTAAATAAAGCAACATTATCACCATCACAAACTGAACTTGAATATAAAAGGCCATCAAAGCCCAAATTTTTAATAAATTCAGATAAATATTGGGTAGATAAATATTCAAGTTTACTTGCTTGTTTATTAATGGGTTTTGACAATTCCTCTCCGAGTATTTTAAGAAATTTCAAATATTGAATATGATTTTTGATTTCTTTACCATACTTGAATGGGGAAATTCGCGTATCTTTTCTTAAATCCATCAGCTTCAATTTTTGGTTAACACAAAATCTTCCTACTACCAATTCATCATGAATATCCGGGCGTACTTCATAAATTGCTGTATTTTCATTTGTAGAGAGATAAAGACATGGTATTCCAATAGGATTTGCTCTACCATTAATGCTTTTTTCTTTTGGAGGCTTTCCCATTTGAGATGGTTCTATTTGAACTCCGTTTGATAATCTTGCTCGATATAATATATCGTTATTTTCTAACGAATAATCATATACATTTAACAAAGGATATATATCGTCATCGTCAAGAGGGTTCCAAGGAAAAAATCTATTTTTATACTTTATTTCATTACAAAAAATATTCCATTTACTTATCATTTCTCTTGCAGGTTCGTCTGTCGTCCCATAGTAATCACTTTTGATATCATACCAAGAATCCAAGTATACTTTTGGATCATTATCTTTCTCATATGCTCTATATGGGAACATATCTGTTATAATACGTTTTCCCTTTTCTGGATCATCAAATATTTCCCAATCATATGTCAATTTATCCCAAATAAAATCACCACTTCCCATATCTTTAATTATTTCTATAGGATAAAAATCATCAACAGGAGTATACAAGTCAATGATGGGTTGAAACAATTCTGATAATTCTTCAGTTTCTATACATTTATCTCTTTCTTCATCACAAATTTCGCAATAACCCTCTTCTCCATTATCAATTATATAATGTTGCAACCATTTGTCATTAAAACATTCAGGACAACAATACATTTTCAAATCCTTATAAAAAAATCACACCGTTCTCAGCGGCGCCTGCCAGGCTTCCTTGAGGTCGCGTATGTCCTCGTCGAGCAGGGTCCCGTCGCCGTTCCTGACCACGAAACGCCCGGTGTCGGCCGTTTCGCCGATGACCGCGCAGGGCACGCCCTCCAGAAGGGCGGTGACCCGCTCCACATGGGCCTTGTCGAGCTCGACGATGAACCGCGAATTGGACTCGCTGAAGAGAATGTGATCATCGCGCATGGCCCCGTCCACCGGCACGAACGCAAGATCGACCGCGGCGCCCAGCTCTCCGGCGAAGGCCATTTCCGCAGCGGCCACGCCGATGCCGCCCTCCGAGCAGTCGTGACAGGAGCGCACCAGGCCGAGATCGATGGCGCGGTGCAGGGCGATCATGGTCTTCTTCGCCCGGCATGTGTCCACGACGGGAACGGAAGAGCCGATGAAACCGTGGAGATCCCAGTAGTGTGAGCCGCCCATCTCGTCGAGGGTGAGGCCCACGACCATGATGGCGCTTCCGGGACGCTTGAAGTCCATGGTCACCGCCTTCGTGACATCGTCCATGACACTCATGGCGCTCACGAGCAGGGTCGAGGGGATACGGATCACCGTGTCACCGTAGATGAACTCGTTCCTGAGGCTGTCCTTGCCGGAAATGAAGGGCGTACCGAAGCCCACGGCCGCGTCATAGCAGCCCCGCGCCGCACGCACCAGGTCGCCGAGACGGTCGGGGATGGTGGTGTTGCCCCAGGCGAAATTGTCGAGCAGGGCGGTTTTCCTGATGTCGCCGCCCACAGATGTCACCTGCCTGAGCGCCTCGTCGATGACCGACA
>CAYNWJ010000007.1:0-2500 GCA_964400815.1 uncultured bacterium | reverse complement strand
TCACCTCGCCGTTCTCAATGGTCCCCTTGTCGGCACGAAGGATGGCCATGTGGTAGGGATCGATTGCGCTGTACTTGGGATTGATGCCGTTCGATATGGCAAGTCCGCGGTCGCTTCCGAGCTTGGGACGGGTCACACAGGCGTCCGAGGGACCGTCGTTCGACGCGCCGGTGAGGGGCTTGACGACGCTTCCGCCCTGGACCTCGTGGTCGTATTGCCTGACAATCCACTCTTTGGAGCAGACGTTCCATGCGGCGAGGATCTTTTTGAGCGGTCCGCCCAGATCGGCGGGACAGGGAAAGTCGGGCTCGGGGTGACGTTTCCGCTCCCAGGTCGCCTTCCGCGCCAGCCGGGGCACACCGCCGTGGAGGAATGAGCAGTCGAACTCGCCCACCACCACGCCGTGATACCTGAGCACCAGCCTGCCATCGTCGGAAAAGGAACCGATCACCACCGCCTCGACATTTTCCGCTTCGAAGACGCCGAGCAGTTCGTCAACCTTGTCCGGAGGGACCGCAAGCACCATGCGCTCCTGGGCCTCGGATACCCAGATTTCCCAGTAGTCCAGTCCCTGGTATTTGAGGGGGACCGTTTCGAGATCCACCACCGCCCCCGTTTCCTCGCCCATCTCCCCCACCGCGCTGGAAAGTCCGCCGGCGCCGCAGTCGGTGATGGCGCTGTAGAGACCGCGGTCGCGCGCCTGGAGGAGCGTGTCGAGCATCTTCTTCTCCTGGATGGCGTTGCCGATCTGGACGGCGTGGGAGGAGGTGGTCTCGCTTTCCTCGGTCACTTCCGTGGATGAGAGCGTTGCGCCGTGGATGCCGTCCCGGCCCGTCCTGCCGCCGATCAGAACGATGACATCGCCGGGAGACACCTTCTTGAAGGAACATTCTTTCGGCATGATCCCCACGGTGCCGCAATAGACGATGGGATTGCCCACATATCTGTCGTCATAGCACACGGAGCCGTTCGAGGTGGGAATGCCCATGCGGTTGCCGTAATCCCGCACGCCGGACACCACACCCTTCATGATCCTCCGCGGATGGAGCGCGCCCGGAGGAACATCCCCGTGTTTCATGGTCGGCGGAGCGAAGCAGAACACATCGGTGTTGACCACCGGCTTGGCGCCGAGACCCGTGCCCAGAACATCGCGGATGACCCCGCCGATTCCCGTGCCCGCGCCGCCATAGGGCTCCAGCGAGGAGGGGAAATTGTGGGTCTCCACCTTGAAGCACACGTTGTCGTCGTCGTCGAAACGGAACACGCCCGCGTTGTCCTCGAACACGCTCACGCACATGTCGTGACCGATCTCGCGTGTGGCCCGCACGATGGTCTCCTTGAGCAGATTGTCGATGGTCTCGCCGTTGTAGTCGATGATGCCGCGGAAGGTCTTGTGGACACAGTGCTCGCTCCAGGTCTGGGCGAAGGTCTCCAGCTCCACGTCGGTGGGATTGCGGTCAAGTCCGGCATAGTAGTCCCGGAGCGTCTGCATCTCTTCCAGGTTGAGGGACAGGAACCGGTCGCGGGAAAGGGCCATGAGTCCGTCGTCGTCAAGCCCGAGCAGCGTCACTTCCCTGCGCTCCACGCCCTCTGCGGGTTTCGCATGCAGAAAGGCCTCTTCCCCCGGCTCGGCGGCATGCTGGATGATCTTGTTCACCAGGAGCTTGTCGGTGACGAGGGCGATCTCGTCGTCCGAAAGTTCACCGCCGATGACATAGCGTTTCATGGTCTTCGCCGCCCGGACGCTCCCGATGCCCATGTCGCGCAGGGCTTTGTAGAGCGAGGCCTCCACGGGGTCCATGACGCCGTGGTTGTAGGCAACCTCGACCACACGCCCCTCTTCGTCCGGCATATCGTCGATGATATACCGCTGGGTGACGAAATCGGTGAGCAGATACTCAGCTATACGGCGTATCTCATCGTCCGAAATTTCACCTTCGAACAAATACACATCACTCACACGGACCGACCCGACATGTTCAATACCGAGATCGACAATATCTTTCTTCACTCCCTCGCCGCGGCTCTCGGCGAACGAGGGCAGCGCGCTCACCGTAACGCGTCTGACCATTCCCCCCCCTTGCAGATATGCGTGCTTCCATTTTCATCGACTAACGGTTTCCCGAAACGTCCGTCCCGAATGGACAGGCAACGCCTGCCGTGGCAAAGACGCGGAAAGCCGGGCAACAAACAAGTTGTTTATTATCATGCACATGAGAAAATAACAAGGTGCAGGCGGATATAAATCGGTCACGAAACCACCTGCATCCGCAAGCGTATAATGAATATACCGTATTATATGCGGCCAGTCAAAAGATTTGTCCCTTGGCAATCCCCCATTTTCCGGCACAAACTTATATTTCGAGGTTTTTCAGTTTGAGAACCGGGATTTACGGGATTACGGGATGAACCACGATTAGAATCCTGTCAATCCTTGAATCTTGTTATTACTCCGGTGACAAAATACCTTAAACATGTCTCGGGGTTATCAGGAACCAGG
>CAYNWJ010000006.1:0-28699 GCA_964400815.1 uncultured bacterium | reverse complement strand
GACGTCTCGCTGAATCTGTCAACACCATCAGGTCGTACCCAGCGACCATTCATAAGTACAGGAACGGGATGCCAGGAATGGGCCTTGAAAACAGAGGGAGTAGAGTGGTCACCGGTTATCGCAATGACATCGGGCTCGTTTTCGAGAATGCTTGGAAGCGACTTGTCAACTTCTTCGATACAAGCTACCTTGCGGTCGAAATTTCCATCCTCACCGGCTGAATCTGTGTGTTTGTAATGGAAAAAGATAAAATCATGGTCATTCCATACATCTTTCAGAATATCGATTTTCGATGCGAAATCAACAATTCCTTCTGTATAAACCTTCATGCCAATGAATTGCGAGAGTCCGCGATACATGGGATAGAGTGCCACACAAGCGGGATTAAGACCATAAAGTTCCTGATACGTGGGAATATCCGGATAATTACACCAACCGCGGGTCAGTATTCCATTCGCTGGAGACTCATCAGCCAGAATATCGAAGACTTGTTCGAGCCAACGGTTCGCAATATCTGCCATTTCCGATGAATCACCATCGTCAGCAGGTTTCGCTTTGAGCGGCTTGACTCCGAGTCTTTGAGGATCTGTGTCATCGAGATTCCCCTTCAGCCCATCGCGCCTGAACACCGCAATTCCACGGTGTTCCTTGACGGTTTCAACAAAAATTTCAACACCAGGGATGGTAATACCACGGATTTTACCGACAAGTTTTTTGTTAAGCTCGGTTGAAATTCTACCTGCGCGGCGGTCGGTTATATTTCCGTTATCATCCAGAGTACAGAAATTAAAACGCATGGGAACATCAATGCGTTTGAGATCAAAACCTATACCGGCGGCTTCAAGCGCCCCTCTGCCGATTTCATGGACAAGAGGATCATATCCGAAAAGCCCGAGATGGCCAGGTCCGCTGCCTGGAGTTATGCCGCGTTGGACAGTATCCATGAGACCACAAGCGCCACGTTTGGCGAGATCGTCGAGATTCGGAGTCGTAGCCGCTTCGAGTTCCGTCAAACCATCAGGTCCCGGAAGGCCTCCAAGACCGTCCATCACAAATAAAAGTATTTTCCCATCTGACGGAATCTTCAGATCAGACAGAATATGTATGTTTTCCATATGAGTGCTCCTTTGTAAAATATCATATGCATGCACCAACATTTATTAAAAACAGGAAATCACTCAGCTTCCGTATCACCATGACGGCGCGGAGGAGATATTCCCGGTGCACCGTCGATGTCACTGTAGCCGATTGCGGGGAGATTGGGCTTGAGTGCTTTCATGAGCTCGATGAGAATGTCGGCGAGCTCTTTGTGATGTGCTTCCTCGAGGTACAATCTGCGCTGCTCGAACCGATCGTTCATGGTATGGATATAACTTTCATAGTTCGTCACGAACTGCGGATCATATTTCTTGCTGTATTCCGGAATAATAGCATCGATAGATTGACTGCTTGGAATTGATGCTCCGGGCAGCAGGTCCCATGGAGTCCACTCTATTTCGTCCATGAGCACCGCGGTATGAAGCCTGTGACTGACTGTGAGGGGAATGGGCACAAGGGATTCCCTGCCGATATCGTCGAATCCTCCACCCCAGAATCCTCCAGAATTGAACGCATACACGGCCGCCCCCTCTTGGGCCAACATCTTGAAGGCTTCGCAGTCACGCCATAATTCATAAACACGGAAGGGATTGGCAAAAGGCTCGAATACGAGTTTTTTCATTTCCTCGACAGGAACATTCTCGGCAGCGGTTCTTTTTGTCATGAGCGTGGCGCCCATGGCGATACCGAGAGAGATATCGTCGAATCTCACGATTGGAGGCAGAGTGGAATCCTTCATCAGCCAGCAAACCGCATCGGGGAAGCCCGTGGAATCGGAATAATACTGCAACAGATCGCGGCTGAGCATGGCCCTGCTGTTGGGGTTTTTCAGATCCTGCCCAACAGGAGTCAGTTTGCCATCGCGCATGAAAACCGAACAGTTCTGGGCCGAAATCACATATTCCCATTCGGGATGGTCGATACCACGTTGGTCCATCTTGTCGAAAAGTGTCGGCTCGAGGACATAACAGACTTTTTCCTTCGGAAAGACTATGAACGCATCGTCATGATGCACCGTGGTCTCCGCCCCTTTCGGAAGCGTATCGCCGTTGGTGAGGCTGTTCGTGTGAGAAGATTTACCGCTGCCCGAAAGACCGAAAAAGGCAATTTTCTTTTCGCCGAGATCGGCTGTGTCGGTTTTCGAAAAATCGACCGTTTTGATACCGCCATGACAAGCGACACCGCCGAGTCTGAGCGCGGAAGTCCATCCAAGAGTCAGGGTTCCCTTTTTACGCTCACCGATATACCGCATTCCGAAATTGAAGATGACATTGTTGTAAGGGTCGACGATGACCATGCCATCCGCAAAGAACTTTTCGAAATCGGGATTGGTGAATTTCCCCCTGCTGTTCCACAGGGGATCGGCGATGATGAAAATATCCCTGACATCGAGAGATCGGCTCTTCTCATACGTGCTGACTGATTCTCCCTCGAATGGCGTGAAGTTGATCATCCACTGAAAAACATTTGCGCTGTCTTCTTCGCATGTCAGATAATTGGCCTTGATCATGAAATCCGGGTGTGTGCCCACAACTGCGCTTGCCCTGACAACGTTCCCGCGTGACATCATGTCATAGAGAGCATCGCGGATGATTTCCTCGAGATTGAGCTTTGTAAGTTTCAGGTTGGGTGTTATCTGCACCGGCGCAAGATTGTAAAAAACACGCGCCCTGGCCTTCCTTCCAACGATGGCTCCATGGTTGTCGACAAAGAGCTTCGCATCACCGGGAAGATTCCACTTGTCACGGACCGAGGCGCACAGGGGGAGATCGGTGATGGCCACATTGGGTTGTTTCAGCGCCATGTCATAAGACTCACGGGCGGTAACCGTCGGTTTTTTCATGTCGATGCCCGTGTTCCAGGCGGTTTCGGCGATAGCTCTCACACGTGAAATCTCCGTCAAATTACGGTCGGAAGAGGCATAGTAATCCAGTGAACTCAAACTTGCCATATCAATCTCCTCGTTCGGTGGGGGATGTACAGCTCTTGTGCAACTATGTCTTGTACGATGGAACAACGGATGTTAAATGGTAGGTGCGGAATGAGTATTATATGTAAAAAAATAATTAAACGCAAGTTTCATTTGACTGTCGGTTCGTACGGAACTAATATTATCCAGTGTTGCGTGAACGAAATGTTCGCGCGATATCGTCTTGGAGCTTGAAACCGGCGAAGAAGCACGCAGTTGAAACATCTGTCCGGAATGGAAGCGAAAATTCTTGTGTACACATCAGGGAGACAGGCGTGAAATTACAAAAAAAGAACGGCGGCCAGGAAAAAAAGATCGAAGACCATGGATTGCTGGCCTACTCGGGGATAAAGGCGGATTTCACCGACACGGATCCCTGGAGAGTTTTACGGATTCAATCCGAATTCGTCGAGGGGTTCGATGCCCTTTCCCAGCTGGGTCCGGGTGTTTCAATTTTCGGGTCGGCGCGCACGCCGGAGGATTCCCCCTATTACGAGGCTGCGAGAGCGACGGCGCGTCTGCTTGCCGAGAGCGGTCTGGTCGTCATAACCGGAGGCGGGCCGGGTATCATGGAGGCCGGCAACCGCGGTGCAGCTGAAGGAAACGGTGTTTCTCTCGGTCTCAATATCGAACTTCCCATGGAGCAGAATCAGAATCCCTACCAGAATATTTCGCTCGATTTCCGATATTTTTTCGTGAGAAAGCTCATGTTCGTAAAATATTCTCTCGGATATGTCATTTTCCCCGGCGGATTCGGAACAATGGATGAGTTGTTCGAAGCGCTCACATTATCACAGACGGGGAAGATCGATCATTTCCCGATTGTCATGTTCGGATGGGACTACTGGGGAGGTCTGCTCGACTGGATCAAGGAGATTATGCGCAGGGAGAGCTGCATCGACGAGGAGGATTTCACCCTGTTTCACATCACCGACGATCCGGCGGAAGCGGCGAACATAATCATCTACGAAGCACAGGAGAAGGGATTTCTGGAGAATGTCTCGCCGGTATAGTGTCAGCTGTAGGCGCCGGGCCGCATCACACCGCTACATCGAAGCATGCTCGTGCGCACACCATGGGAGGTCACTGTTCCTCACGCTTCCAGGTTCGGAAATTCATGCCCAGCAGTATGTGTGATTCGCTCGATATTTTCGTTTCACCGTATTTCGCCTGAAAAAAGACCGATGAATACCGGGGAAACTCGTATTCCACTCCGATTGTGACAAAGACCTCGAAAGAGTTGCTGTTGACAATGCGTTCGGTGAATTTGCCGTCGATCCTTTCCACCATCTTGCGGTTGATATAATAGTACCCGCCGGTCAGTCCTGCAAACAGTGAAATGTTGTGGGGAAGTGGAACACGGTGATACAGTCCTTCGGCTATGCCCACAACCGAAACATCGATGCTGTCATTAGACGCGCCCCAGAACTGCAGCGACGGTGAGTTGGTCAGGAACGGGCGTTCGATGAAGGGATGGTGGAACGTCTGATTGAACCTGAGACCGATACCAAGCCCCGGATCATAATCGCTTGTAAAAATCGATGCAGTATCGATCCCCACCGATTTTTCTCCCCCCGCGAGAACAAGAATGGCATGTTTTACCGATTCGATTGCATCCCTGATCGGTCTTTCGCTGTCCTGAGCCGATGAACGGGCTGACAGCACACACACAAGAACGGCTGTCAGAACGCATGCCCGGTAAAACATGGTTGAAGTTCGCTGGCTGGGCATGTTCGTGAATCACTCTCTGTTTTGCAATGGAATGGGAAAAACAGGGCGGCGGTCGAATCGTGCACGAACGCAGACCCGCTGCGAAAACGCCGATTCAACAGTGTGAATTCATGTATGAATGATAATACTGCGGTGGGAAGGGTCACAAGGGATATTTGCCGGCGCCTGGGTTCATCGCTTTCTGACATGCGCGTAGCGCAGGCCTGTTTTTTCGCCATTCTTCGACACCCATGCCTCGAGACGCGCCGGCCCCGTTTCAAGCTCATGGGCTTCGAACGTGTGTGATACGCCGTCGGGCGGGATATCGGCGTGTTCGTGCATGGAATCCACCGACAGATGAGCTTCGCACGGTGTCCCCGGGCTGTCGAAATCGATGGTGATCTCATACATTCCCGGTGACCTGAAATCCACCTCCCACCATCCCAGTGAGTCTTCCCTTACGAAACGTGAACGGGGACCCCTCCAGTCCTGGGGCGTGAGCGTCACCGGGTTTTCCTCCGGCGATCCCAGCCAGATGCGCTGAGGATCGTACCCGCGTGTCGCCGCCACATCGTCGAACCAGTCCTCATAGGCTGCCCGCAGTTCCAGAACGACCTCCGGGTTGTTTCCCGAAACATCGGCTGTTTCACCGGGATCGGCTGCGAGATCATACAACTCCGCGCCGTTTATGAGCTTCCAGCGTTCCGTGACCACGGCGCACTGGTTATAACGTTCCGGAACTCCATGATTCCCCTGGAAGAAAAGGGTCCGTCCGGTGATCTCTGCGGTTTCACCTGTGAGCAGTCCGAGAATATCCCTGCCGTCAATGGTATGAGCGGCGGGATGCTCGATGCCGCATGCCGAAAGAAGCGTCGGCAGAAGATCGATATTGGCGGCGATATCGTCGCGTGCGCTTCCCGCCTCGATCCTTCCGGGCCAGCGGATGAAGAACGGTACGCGTATGCCACCCTCATAAAATTGGGCCTTTCTTCCTCTGAGACCGGCCGTATAGCGGTTGTACTGGGGGCCGTTGTCGCCCATGAAAACGAGAATGGTGTTGTCAGCGAGGCCCAGTTCATCGAGCCTGATGCGGAGTTCGGTGATATTATCGTCGATATTTTCGATCATGGCGTAGCACCGGGCGGTCTTTTCGTCGAGTCCCCTGTCGCGGTAGGGAGCGAGATGGGATTCGCTTACAATTTCCGGCGAATGGGGCGCGTTGGTGGGTATGTAGGCGAAAAACGGCTCCGATCTGTTCCGTTCGATGAAATCGATCGCCTCCGAAAAGAAGATATCGGTGCAATATCCCTCGAACTGCTCGAAAGCCCCGTTCCGCCTGAGTATCGGATCGAAATAGTTGTTGCTGTTCACCCAGTGTGGAAAAGGATCATAGATGGTGTAGTCGTATTTTTCCCGGTGGGTCGGATCATGGTAGCCCACTCCGGGAGGATCGGAGGGCTGGCTCAGTCCGCCTCCCATATGCACCACTTCCTCCTCGAATCCCATGTCGATCGGACGGCGCGGATAGGTGTCGCCCAGATGCCACTTGCCGAAAATACCCGTTCGATAGCCGTTCTCCCGGAGTATCTCGGCGATGGTCGTCTCATCCGGTGCGATGAGCGCTTCACCGCTCATGGTGCCCATGACGCCGGTTCGGTGGTGATAGCGCCCGGTGAGGAGACCCGCACGAGTCGGGGCGCATGTGGGACAGACATAGAAGCGGGTCAGTTCCATTCCCTCGTCTGCCAGGCGGTCGATGGCCGGGGTGTGAATGATGTCGTTGCCATGGCATCCGACATCTCCATAGCCCTGGTCGTCGGTCATGATCAGGATGATATTGGGCCGTTTTTCCCGCGTGTTGTTGGCCGGGGTGCATCCGTGAAGCATCGAAACGGCGGCGGTGGCTGCAGCGCAGGCGCTCCCGGTCATGAAGGTACGTCTTTTCATGGAACTTCCATCCTTTCGCAGCGATTCCCGCAACACGGTTCATCGTCCCGTCAGATCGTCGTCCAGGTTCCGTTCCCCGGACACCCGACCCTTTTCAAGGGAGCAGGAAAAGACGAGCAGTTCGATATCCTCTGCCGAATCGTTATATATTCCATGTGCTCCGCGGAGACGACAGGGAACGGCGTCACCGGCCCTGACATCGAACGTTCGACTGTTGCCGGTGAGCCGCCCGTGTCCCGAGATGAGATAATACACTTCCTCACGGGTGACATGCTGGTGAAGGCCGATGGACGATCCGGGAGGAACGACCGCGTGACTCACCACGAACCATTTCGTGGTGAACGCCCCGGGATTCCACAGCCGTCTGAAGAGGATCGTCCCCGCGCCGTCATGGGCGTTGGCGCCCGGCCGCATGAGAGATCGATCGAGACGTATCCATCTGAACGGCGGCGGTGTGACCATTACGGGCCGGCTCAGATCGTTTCCGTAATCCACCGCGTCATAACGCCCTTTCTTCATCGACACCGCGATATTCATCCAGCGCACCGGATCGTCGCCGGGATTTCTGATTCCATGGGAGGAGCCGCCCGGACAGAGGACCATGCTTCCCTCGGGGAGGAGCGATGTCTCGCCATTCACCGTAAACTCCGCAGCCCCATCGAAGACGATGTACATTTCATCGACGGTTGCGTGGTAATGTTCGCCGATGCTCGAATGCGGTTGGATGACACCGGTATGGACGAAGAGAAAATCGGATTCGAAATCTTCGTTTTTCAGGAGTTCCATGTATCGGATGGTCCCCGTACCGCCGTGGGCGCCTTCAACCGTTGTGAAGCGTGACGGATCGGTCCGTCCGACAGGCGGCGTATCGGTCCTTAAAGGCGGGTGAGTCTGTGCCGCTGCGGCCGATATCATCATGCACAACAGGGCCGCCGCCATGGGAATAATAGTGGCATGCATACCTATGCTCCGTGTGATCGTTTGAAAACCGTGTATTTCATTCAATAGCATACGCGGCCTCCCGTGTCAAGGCATTTGAATACTTGTCAGAACCGTTTGCAACCGATGATGACGCTGATGAAAGAATGACGATTGACCGTACACTGCTTGGAGCATGATTCATGGGATTCAAGGATTGACAGGATTGAAATCACGGTTCATCCCGTAATCCCGAAAATCCCGGTTCAGAAACATAAAATGCCTCGAAATATATGTTTGTGCCGGGAAATCGGGGATTGTCAGGTATCGAATCCCTGTTGACTGGGGACCTCAAAGGTCATAGATTTCACTCAAACATCGACGAAATCATTTCAAACGGCCGATAATGCGGTCGGGGGAGGGGGGAATAATGAATGCAGGGGGATTTTGGAACGGAAGACGCGGTTTTTTCAGGACGCTTGCCATGTCCGGACTCACATTTTCCGGAATAGCCGGTATGTCCGGTGGTCATGAGGGGGCGGCCAGTGGGACGCAGCGGGTGCGTCACTGGGATGTGATCGTCGCGGGCGGAGGACCCGGCGGTGTCCCGGCCGCGGTGGCTGCGGCGAGAAATGGCGCGCGGGTGCTTCTGATCGAGGGATATGGCTTTCTCGGCGGTATGGCGACCGCCGGCCTGGTGCTGCCGTATATGAAATATTCCGCCGGGGGCACGATCATTGTCCGCGGGCTGTTCGGCGAGTTCCTCGATCTCATGGAGGAGAACGGCGCCACGAAGCGCATGTCGTTCACCGACGAGGAACTCATCCGCCTGAACACCTTCACAACCGACCTCGAGGAACGGGCCCATTTCGACGATGAGCTTATGAAATGCCTCCTTGACAGGTTCGTGCTTGACGCCGGCGTGGACCTGCTTCTCCATGCACGGGTGGTGGGGGTGCTCGGGCGCAGCGGCGGCATCGAGGCGGTCCGCGTGTTTCACAAGGGCGGCATCGAGGACCTGTCGGCCGATCTGTTCATCGATTCAACCGGTGACGGTGACCTCGGGGCATGGGGAGGTGCGCCGGTGGAGATAGGCCGTGAAGCCGACAACGCCTGCCAGCCCATGACGACATCGTTCCGCATGGCCGGTGTGGACATGAACCGTATCCCGGACGGTGCGGAAGTGAACCGTCTCTTCGACCGGGCGAAGGCGGCCGGTGAACTGCACAACCCCCGGGAAAACATTCTGAAATTTTACACGATCCGGCCCGACGTGATGCATTTCAATTCCACCCGCGTGATCGGAAAGACCGCCCTCGACGGCTGGTCGATGACCGAGGCCGAAATCGAGGGACGCCGCCAGGTTCATGAACTTGCACGCTTTCTGATCGGGAAGGTCCCCGGTTTCGAGAACGCCTGGCTCATGAAAACGGGCATACAGATCGGCGTCCGCGAGTCGAGACGGATCATGGGGACGTATGTCCTGAATGCCGACGATGTCATACAAGGAAGAAAATTCGACGACGGCGTGGCATCCGGCTCCTATGCCATCGATATTCACAATCCCTCCGGTACGGGGACCAGGATGCATTACCTTGACTGGGGTATCTATTACCAGATACCCTGGCGCTGTCTCGTTCCTTCGCGGGTTGACAACCTGATCGTCGCCTCACGCTGCGTTTCGGCCACGCACGAAGCACATTCGTCGCTGCGCGTGATGCCCACGGTATGGGCGATCGGTCAGGCAGGCGGAACCGCGGCGGCCATGTGCGTTCATGACAGTGTTCGCCCGTCCAGACTCGATGCGGCGTCCCTCAGAAAGCGCCTCGTCGGTCAGGGCGCCTATCTCGGCTGACACACAGCGTGAGTTGTCGGCGCTTCATGTGATCGGAGCGTCCTCGTCCTCGCCGCTCGAGCGGATGATGTCGAGTATCTGTTCGCCATTCAGGTAGGGTCTTGTGTGGTAGGACCTCAGATTCATGATCTTGCGGGTGATACGGCCCATACGGGCTATCTGCTCCCGTGAGATGGTCATGTATTCCCGGCGTGGGTCATCCACGTCCATTTCCATGAGCATCAGGTCGATATATCCGGAAAGCGCCTGCAAAGGCTGGTTCATCTCGTGACAGAAAGCACCGCTCGTCTCAAGCGCCGTCCTTAGTTTTTCCTTCTCCAGCCGATTACGCTCCAGTTCCCGCATGACGGTTATATCGTCGACAGCCAGAAGGACGATCCGTTCCTGCCGGATATGGATGGTCGAAATGCTCAGATACCTCTTTCCAAGCTCCTCGAATTCCATTATTGTTTCGATCTGCAGACGGTTCCTGTGGTCGGCGAGTGTTTTGGTTACCACCTCGAGCATCGTGCAGCACTCGCACTCCGGCGAATGCCCGCAGCCTGCTTCGTTCGTCACCGCATGTATGCAGCGGAACGCTTTGCCGCAGGTGGTCCCGATCAGTTCCTTTTCTGTCTTGCGGGCGAAGAACATCGCTTTCTGATTGGCCAGGACCACCCGTGTTTCCTCGTCGATCGCAATGACAGCGGTGGGCAGGTGGTCGATCACTGTTTCAAGGTGAACGCGGTACGCTTGATTTTCAGCTTGTACCAGCATGTATGTCTCCAATGGTTCAAACACGTGTCGTGTTGGACAGCTTTCTCTCGTCAATGAGCATGTACTTCTTATGCAAAAAATGCACCATAATTGTCCTGTACCTGCAAAAGACAATCCGGCAGGAGCTTACACATTTCGCAAAGACTGCACAGGTGAAGTAAATGCTGAAGAATGATGCAAATCACACACTCAATCGACATAATGACGATTCACATTTACGTCGCCTCTCATCGATGATCTCGACGATAACTTCTACTTTCCTTTTGACATTGACCGCGGCGTGTGTATTTTCAGAAAAGCGGCGGTGTCGTGAGTGTTTTCGGTGATTCGTTTTTCCCTCCAGACAGATTTGGATGGGAATTCCCGTGAAATGATATGATGCTGAAACGGAACCAATACCGTCACGCCAATGGAGTCTTTTCATGCGCCGTTCGCGAAGAAAGTTCATCACATCGGCCGCGTTGACAGCAGGCGCGGCGTCTCTGGGTGCGCCCGGTCCCGTTTTCGGCGCGTTCCTGCCAGAAAGGAGTTCCGATATGCGTGATCTGAAGATGGCAGTCCTGCAGATCGATTCCGACCAGCACGATATCGAGGGGAATCTGAAAAAGATCATCGGCCGCATCGAGGGAGCCGCGAAGCAGAAGGCCAATCTCATGGTCTTCTGCGAGCTGGCGCTTTCCGCGTTTCAGCTGTCCCGGGACGATTATGTGCGGCTGGCCCAGACGATTCCCGGACCCGCCACCGATTCGGTGGGTGAGGCGGCCCGCGCGGCGAACGCGTGGGTGCTGTTCGGGATGCCCGAGAAGGACGGCGACGACATCTACAACGCGCTGGCGATCATGAATCCGCGGGGAGAACTCGAGGCGAAATACCGCAAGTCGCACCTCTGGCTCACAGAAAATCAGACATTCAGCCGCGGCAACGACCTGTGCATCTTCGAGACCGATTTCGGAAAAGTGGGGACATCGATATGTTACGACATCATGTTCCCCGAATTCTTCCGCGCTCTCGCCGCGCAGGGGGCTGGCGTCATCACCCACTCCACCGGCATGGTCACCACCGAGGATTGCGACAGGTTCGCCTGGGATCCCGCCTTCTACAATGCCTTCGTCCGCACCAGGGCATGGGAGAACCAGGTCTATATCCCGAGCACCAACCGGTGCGGCAACGACCAGTTTCTCTATTTCCTTGCAAATTCTTGCGTGGCGGCGCCCTGGGGAGAGATCGCCGGCAAGCTGGGCCAGGCCGAGGGAACCCTCGTGGTCGATACGGATTTCGAGCGGCTCGAGGCGTGGAAGGAAATCGCCCCCTACTGGCGTGACCGCCGGCCCGAGTTCTACGGTCGAATCATGGATTTTTGACAGGCGATTGCTTGCCGAAACCCCACCGGCCGTGGCGACGCGGTCATGGAGAAAGGATGACCAATGGCAGACAGACGAACATTTCTTACGGGTGGGCTTGCGGCGGTGACCGGAGCGGCAGGCGCAACACCCGCCGCTGCGCGGACCTGGGAGCGGTCCCCCACGCACGACCGGCTGATACGGGTGGGCGCCCTGACATCGGGGCATCACCACCATCTCTATTCGATCTGGGGTCCGATGATCAATCCCGTGCCCGCTACACCGAATTCCCCCGTCATCCTGCCGCGCATGAACGGCATGCTCATGACACACGTGTGGGATATCGACAGGCAGCACCGGAGGGAG
Source organism: uncultured bacterium (assembly GCA_964400815.1). Classification (GTDB taxonomy): domain Bacteria; phylum Latescibacterota; class Latescibacteria; order Latescibacterales; family Latescibacteraceae. Next base: position 16,740 of record CAYNWJ010000006.1, on the reverse strand, counting down.
TTTGCCGAAAAATTCAATGTGGAGGAAGTGGAAACCTATGACGGCATGCTGGGAAAGGTGGACGCGATCATGCTCTGCGAGGTCTGGTCCATCGACCACTGGCCGCAGCTGGTCCGCCCCTACCTGGAGGCCGGCATGCCCGTCTTCCTCAATCGTCCCTTCGCCTCATCCATGAAGGCGGCGAAGGAGATCGTGGGCATGTCGCGGGAGCACGACGCCCCCATCTGCACGCTGTCATCCTGGGAATACTGCTTTCCCGCCTCGGCCATGCGGCAGAAGCTCAAGGCGATGGGCGGCGGAACGATGCCTGAAATCAGGGGCATCACCGCCTACAACGCGTCCCACGACATCACCCACGACATTCATGGTCTCTGGCTGATACTGTCATGCGTGGGGCCTGGCGTGGAAAGCGTGAGCGCCGACATCGTGGGCGACGACATCTATACCACCTCTTCGACCACATGGACGATTCGTTTCAGGGAGCGGGGGAACAATCCGCCGTTCTTCGCCACCCTCGTCAACACCATCGACATCGATTCCAACGCCTGGATCAAGATCATCACCGACAAGGGGACCTTCGAGACGAATCTTCTCCGGCTCGACAGCTACGACATGCGCCGGTACGAATATTTCAACACGCCGCTCATCGAATTCCAGAAGATGGTGGAGCGCTGGGAGATGCCACAGACCTACGAGCACATTCTCGACAAGACGGCGGTTTTCCTGGCCGGCGTCAAATCCGTGCGCGAACATGGTGGGGCGAAGGTCATGATCGACGACCTCGATGACGAATATTACGTGCAAGCCGACAAGGGTGTGGAAACATATCCGGCGGGGATGTTTCGCTGAAAATGATTAATAGGAACATGTCATAATGCCAAAAAGGCCCTCGCAGCAGGGCCTTTTTTATGGGATCTCATGTGCGATTATTACGAAAACCGTAAAGTATCTGTGTTGATACAAGACCATAAAATACAGCAATAAAACGATTATAATAATAAAAAAAATAATAAAAATAGAAGTGTAAATAAACGTGTATTCATTTCTTGACAATGTCGGCTGTCCCCTGTATATTGATTTTCATATGATATGTTAGAATGGGTACAAGGCTGGTTGCGGTCCCGTTGGCTCATGAATGATCCTTCCATCGATCATGAGCCCGAACACTGCACGCGACATGTGTCGGCAGGGGGGTGATTACGGTAGACAAAATCGATAATGCATGAGTTTCTTGCCTACTTTCAATGTATTAGAAGGAGGGTTCTGTGAGAACGTTCGGATTGTTACTTCTGTCTGTGTTAATTGCCGCGACAACTGTTTCGGCCGCTGATTTTTCACCAACCCTGCTGAAAATGTCCACTGATGCCGTGGTCCAGTATGATTTCGACGGATCCGACCTGGAAATACCCGTCACTGTCAGCGGAACCGCGGCCGGAGTCATTTTTTCGGTTTTCACCAGAGACAAGGGCGATGAAGTCGGAGCCGTCCAGAACGGATTTCTCGGGTGGCATTATGTGAACAAGATTGACACCTGCGTGTATTTCTCCTCCTTGAAAAACATGGAATATGGAGCCAACACCATTGTCTGGGACGGAAGGGACCAGGACGGTTCGGTGGTTCCCGCGGGCGAATATACCTACTATCTGTGGGCCTACGACAACCAGAGCCCGAAACAGTTGATGAGCCAGTATGTCAGCTATGACCGGTACGCGAACATTCAGGAAGTCGACTAGGAAGGTCTGGCGCTGCAAAATCCCATATGGTACACCCACAAGGTGCGGTGGGCCATTGGAAGCGATCCCGGCGACAGCACCATGGTCGAAGAAAGCAATCCGAGCCTTACCGAGGGGTGGGCCGTGACGGGTGCGGCGCTTCTACATCCGACTGATTTCGATTATTTCTATGTCCGGGTTGTAAACAATGAATCTGAAACGGGAGCGCTTCAGAAATTGCAGTGGGTCCCGGCCGGAGACGCGACGGTTCAGGAGGATTTCGGCGAGTTCGGTTTTTCGGAAACCTTCCAGGGATCTCCCGGTTCCAGCTCCCTCGGTGTCATCACCAACGGCGAATATCTCTACACGTCCGACCGCTACGCCCTCGAACCCGAGCCGAATTCCGAGTTTTATATCTTCGATTATGACGGTTTCCAGGTGGACATGGTCGATCTGACGGAGTGGTGGAGTTCCCAAGAGGAGTTCGACGCCGGTGCCATGTACAACGGCGGCCCCTCCATGGCGCACATCAGGGACGGCCTGATATTCTGGAACCATTTCGGATCGTGCCTCGCCCAGATGGTCGATCCCGAAGCGTATCTCCAGAGCGGTGATTCGGTCGACTTTTTCAGATGGAGCAATGATAACGGTGATTATGTGCTCGATCACAATTTCGAGGAAACGGCGGCGCGCCCGTGGATATGCTTCGACTACAATGTCGGGCCCTATGCCTACACACTTCACACCGATGCGGAACATTTCACCGCCTCGAACGCCTATGACGTGGGCGCCGTTTCCTTCGCGCTCCTGGCTCCCGACGGCACCGGAATCGGGTATCTGGCATATGCCGGTGAAACAGCAGGGTGGAAACGCGGCACCTATTTCGTCGATGCCGATACGCCCTACGACGGCATTTACTGCGACAACATGCAGACCGGCGGCACCCATTACGACTGGGATTCCGACAAGGTCGATACGGCCATGTATTTCATTGGTCATGACGCCATATCGGGTGTGATCACAAATGCGGTGGCTGTCGAGAACGAAGCACCCACAGCATTCGCTCTCGAACAGAATGCGCCGAATCCCTTCAACCCGTCCACGACCATCCGCTTCTCTCTGACGAAAGCCGCGGATGTCAGCGCCACAGTCTATGCCGTCTCCGGTCAGAAGGTAGCGACCCTCGCTGACGGACACATGGATGCCGGCTCCCATTCACTGGTGTGGGATGCGTCCGGATTTTCCGCGGGCGTCTATTTCTGCACGCTGGAAAGCGGCGGTCTTTCGAAAACGATCAGGATGACGCTTGTGAAATAATCATGATGCGCCGACGTGTCAGGAAGGCCCGGTTGCATGAAAGCCGGGCTTTCTTGTTTCGGGCGGTTTTTTATATTGAATAAGCGTCGGTTTCATGCCATGTTGCTTAATATGATCTCTGCCTCTGCTTTGTGGTACAGACAAATATGCGAGAATGCTTGCATGGAATGAAACAGATGAGGGGATACTCCATATCATGAAACGTGAACGATCAATTTTCGGGCGGGCGTCCCGTTCCGGTCTGGCCGGAATCATGGCGTCCGGCGCCGCGCCTGTCTATGCGCAGGGCGTGCGCCTGAAAAAGAAAGGCGTCAGCCTCGACGAGGCCCGCGAGCTGCACGATACCTGTCTGATCTTCGACGGGCACAACGACAAGCCGGTGGAAACGGTTGCGAGGGGTGGACGCACTCCCGCCTGGCACAGTTACAATCCCGCATATAATACGGATATTCCGCGCATGATGCGGGGTGGGTACGACGCCGGAAGTTTCATTGTCGGGAACGGGAAGATCGCCGATGTCTGGGTCACCGCTGAAATGATGCACGAAGATATCGAACACCATCCCGACAGACTGCTTCATGTCCTGTCAACGAATGATATTCTCCGTGCGCGGGAAGACGGCAGAATCGGCATCCTGATGGGGGTCGAAAGCATCGGGCACTGGGCCGACGGCAGAATTGATATCGTGCGGATGCTGTATCGCATCGGTGTGCGCCTGATGGGCATCATTTATATGCAGGGAACCAAGAGCAGCATGGCGGCGTGCACCCCCGCGGAACGCGAGGAATACCGGAGAACGGCAAAAGGTTTGCTGCCGTTCGGCTTCGAGGTGCTCCGGGAGGTCAATGCGCTCGGTATCGTTCCCGATCTTTCGCACATTAACGACGCCGCCTTCTTCGAGGTTCTCGAACACTCGACGCGGCCGCCCATCGTGAGCCATACCGCCGTGTTCACGCTCTGCAACAACTTTCGCTGTCTGACCGACGACCAGATCAAGGCGCTGGCTGAAGTGAACGGGGCGATGGGGATAACCTTCGTTCCCCGCTATATCGATTCGGAACCTGGTAATGCAACGATCGACCGTGTGGCCCAACACGTCTGCCATGTGGCCGACCTGGTGGGAACGGACCATGTCGGCATCGGCAGTGATTTCGACGGGATCGGTCGTACGGTGCCGGTCGTTCCCGACCCGTCCATGCTCGTTCATCTCACAAGAAGCATGATGGCCCATGGGCTGTCTGCGGACGAGATACGCAGGATCTGGAGCGGCAATTTCCTCAGGGTGATCGGCGCCAGTATCGACAGGGGATGAAAAGGCGGCTGAAATACAGGTGAAGCGCATCAATCGTGGCTGCCTTGACAAGTTTTTATACAGACACAGACAATGGAGAAAACACCATCCGATTCGCACACGCGCCATGCTTCATAAGAAACAGGAAGGGAATACCATCATGAACACCAGACGGACATTTATGAAACACACGGCGGCGGGCGGCATCTCCGCCATTTTAGCCGCGGCTCGAGCGCCGGTATTCGCCCGGGAAGTCAGAAGCAAAAACAGATCGGTCACCCTCGAGGAGGCCCGGGAGCTTCACGATACCTGTCTGATCATCGACGGGCATAACGACACGCCGGTCGAGCGGGTGGCCCGCGGCGAAGATGTGTCGTCGATGATGCATCGTGACATGTCATATCAGATGGATGTGCCGCGCATGAAAGAGGCGGGTTTCGACGCCGGATCATTCATTGTCGGCAATGGAAAAATCGCGGATGTGTGGGTGACGAGCGAACAGACCCTTCATACGATCGAAACGAATCCCGACGACCTCCTTCTTGTGCTCACCGCCGGCGACACCGTTCGGGCCCGCAAAGAAGGGAAAATCGGCGTCATGATGGGAATCGAGGGGATCGCCAAATGGGTCATGGGCGAAGTCCACACACTCCACATGCTTCATCGCATCGGTGTCAGGCTTGTCGGCATCACACACGGAGAGGGTGGAGATGATCCGGAAATAACCGTCAGTTCCAATTCCCTCTATCGGGATGTGAGGAACGGCCCGGTGTTCCTGCAGGGATCACGCAGTATCGTGCGGCTCTGCACTCCCGCCGAACGGGCGCGTGAACTCAAGGAATCCAAAGGGTTGACGCCCTTTGGCAGGGAGGTGCTCGCGGCCAGCAACCAAATGGGTATTCTCACCGACCTTTCGCACATCAATGACAGGGCCTATTTCGATGTCATGGAGCTGACGAGCCGTCCGGTGATCGTGAGCCATACCGCGGCGTTCTCGCTGTGCAATCATTTCCGCTGCCTCACCGACGATCAGATGAAGGCGCTGGCGGAGAACGGCGGGGTGATGGGCGTGATTTTCGCTCCGCAGTATCTGAAAGCCGAGCAGGACCTGGCCGATATCGACACACTCGTGGAACATGTATGCTATGCTGTCGATCTTATCGGCGTGGACCATGTGGGCATCGGGTCCGATTATGACGGAGGTGTGAAGAGACCGGTTGTGCCGGAAATGTCACAACTTGTTCATATCACCCGCAGCATGATGGAGCACGGCCTCTCCGCAGATGAGATAAGGAAGATCTGGGGCGGAAATTTTCAGCGCATCATCGAGGAGAATCTCGGCTGAGTCCGATCCCCCGTCGGATGGAGAGAAACGAAAAAGCCCCTCGAGTGGAGGGGCTTTTCCGTTGATACTCGTGCGGAATAAGGGCGATTTAGTACATACCGCCCATGTCTCCCATGCCGCCGTGCGGGCCGCCGGGCGCCGGAGCGTCCTTCTTCTCCTCGGGGATCTCGGTGACGCACGCTTCGGTGGTTAGAAGCATGGAGGAGATGGATGCGGCGTTCTCGAGAGCGATACGAACGACCTTGGTCGGGTCGATGACGCCGGCCTCGATCAGGTCCTCGTACTCTTCCTTCGCTGCGTTGAAGCCTTCGTTCTCGCCCATTTCGAGGGTCTTCATGACCACGATGGCGCCTTCGATGCCGGCGTTGTTCGCGATCTGCTTGACCGGCTCTCTGAGGGCGTTCTTGACGATCTCGACACCGACCGCGATGTCGCCCTTGGCCTTGACCTTGACCTTGTCCTGGCAGCGGAGAAGCGCAACGCCGCCGCCGATCACGATGCCTTCCTCGACCGCAGCGCGGGTGGCGTGAAGGGCATCCTCGACACGGGCCTTCTTTTCCTTCATCTCGACCTCGGTGGCCGCGCCGACATTGATGACGGCAACGCCGCCGGAGAGCTTCGCAAGGCGCTCCTGGAGCTTTTCGCGGTCATAGTCGGACGTGGTTTCCTCGATCTGGTTGCGGATCTGCTGGATCCTGCCCTTGATGTCGTCAGTCTCACCGCCGCCCTTGACGATGGTGGTGTTGTCCTTGTCGATGGAGATACGGCTCGCGGTGCCGAGCTCGGCGGTTGTCACGTTCTCGAGCTTGAAGCCGATTTCCTCGGAAACGACCTTGCCGCCGGTGAGGATTGCGATATCCTGGAGCATGGCCTTGCGACGGTCACCATAGCCGGGCGCCTTGACGGCGACGACCTTGAGAATGCCGCGGAGCTTGTTCACCACGAGCGTGGCGAGCGCTTCGCCTTCGACATCCTCGGCGATGATCATAAGGCTCTTGCCCATCTGGCTGACCTTCTCCAGGATGGGAAGCATGTCCTTCATGCTCGATATCTTCTTGTCGTGGATGAGAATAACCGGATCTTCGAGGACCGCTTCCATGGAATCGGGATCGGTGACGAAATAGGGGGAGATGTAGCCGCGGTCGAACTGCATGCCCTCGACCACTTCCAGGGTGGTCTCGATGCCCTTGGCCTCTTCAACGGTGATGACGCCGTCCTTGCCGACCTTCTCCATGGCTTCGGCGATGAGTTCGCCGATGGATGCGTCGTTGTTGGCGGAGATGGTGCCGACCTGGGCGATTTCCTTCTTGCCCGAGACGGGGCGTGAAATCTTCGCAAGCTGATCGACCGTGGACCTGACCGCCATGTCGATACCCTTCTTGAGTTCCATGGGGTTCGAGCCGGCGGTGACATTCTTCAGACCCTCGGTGAAGATGGCCTGTGCGAGGACGGTCGCGGTGGTGGTGCCGTCGCCTGCGACGTCCGAAGTTTTCGTCGCCACTTCCTTGAGCATCTGGGCGCCAATGTTCTCATATTTGTTCTCGAGATCGATTTCCTTGGCGACCGTTACACCGTCCTTGGTCACGGTGGGGGAGCCGAACTTCTTCTCGAGGATCACGTTACGTCCCTTGGGGCCGAGCGTGACCTTGACCGCGTTGGCGAGCTTGTCCACACCGTGTTTCAGCCTGGAACGCGCGTCGGCGTTGTATTTGATTTCCTTTGCCATATTTCCCTAACCTCCACTCATAATCGATTTGTTGGTAATGCCTGTTTTACTTGAACACCGCGTAGATGTCGGCTTCGGACATGATGAGGTACTTGTCGCCTTCGTACTCGATTTCGGTCCCGCCATACTTGGAATACAGGACCTTGTCGCCCTCTTTGACATTCATTGCGATAGCTTTGCCGTTTTCATCGGTCCTGCCGGGTCCGACTGCAACGATTTCGCCCTTCTGGGGCTTTTCCTTGGCGGTATCGGGGATGATGATGCCACCGGCGGTCTTGCTTTCAGCTACATCGTCGGGTTTGACCAAGACCTTGTCAGCCAAAGGTTTGATGTTCAAGGCAGTTCCTCCTTTCAAAGGGTTTCACACATTTTTGGCGCTCTTGACCAAGAGTGCCAAATTTTGAACGATAGATAATAAATATACTATAAATACATTGTTCAGGCAATGCTTAGTTTGATGTATTTCGGGCGGGCTGCGAACCGGAGGGAAACGGGACGAATCGTACGCCCCGTCTCCCCGTGGGCTCATCTATGTAAACAGCGCTAGTCGACAACTTCATAATCCGCGTCGACCGCACCGGAATCACCTTCCGATGAATCGGAGGAACCCTTCGCCTGTTGCTGCTGCTCTCCGGGCTGGCCCTGCTGCTGGCCCGCCTGGCCCTGCTGTTGCTGCTGCGCCTGCTGGGCATAGAGTTCCTGGGCGGCTTCATGCCAGGCGGCATTGAGACCGTCGCGGGCGGAGATGATTTCCGAGGAATCGTCCCCCTTGATCGCATTCTTGGCGCGTTCCAGGGCTGCCTCGACCTTGGCCTTCACATCCGCGCTCATCTTGTCGCCCGTTTCATTCAGGTTCTTTTCGGTCTGGTAGATGAGCTGGTCGGTCTCGTTCCGGGCCATGACCTCATCCTTCTTCTTCTTGTCCTCCGCCGCGTGGGCCTCGGATTCTTTGACCATGTTCTTGATCTCATCGTCGCTCAGACCGCTCGAGGCCTCGATCCTAATGGCCTGCTCCTTGCCGGTCGCCTTGTCCTTCGCCGAAACGTTCAGGATGCCGTTCACATCGATGTCGAAGGTCACCTCGATCTGCGGGACTCCCCGCGGAGCTGGCGGAATGCCGTCGAGGTGGAAACGCCCGATGGTCCTGTTGTCCCTGGCGAATTCACGCTCGCCCTGGAGCACATGAATCTCGACCGAGGACTGGTTGTCCGCGGCGGTGGAGAACACCTCGCTCTTCTTGGCCGGGATCGTTGTGTTGCGCTCGATCAGCTTGGTGAAAACATTGCCGAGCGTCTCGATTCCAAGCGACAGCGGCGTGACATCCAGAAGCAGCACATCAGTCACGTCACCTGTAACGATTCCTCCCTGTATCGCCGCTCCGAGCGCCACGACCTCGTCGGGATTGACCCCTCTGTGCGGTTCCTTGCCAAAGACGTTCTTGACGAGTTCCTGCACCTTGGGAATTCTCGTGGAACCACCGACCAGAATAACCTCGTCGATATCCTTCGAGGTGAGACCGGCGTCCTTGAGTGCGCTTTCGACCGGCTGACGGGTGCGTTCGACCAGGTCGGCCGTAAGTTCGTCGAACGTGGCGCGTGTGAGCTTTATGTTGAGATGCTTGGGCCCGGACGCGTCCGCCGTGATGAAGGGCAGGTTGATATCGGTTTCGAGCGTGTTCGAAAGTTCGCACTTCGCCTTTTCCGCCGCCTCCTTCAATCGTTGCAGCGCCATGGCGTCGTTACGAAGGTCGATACCCTCTTCCTTCTTGAAATTGTCTGCGAGCCAGTCGACGAGACGCTGGTCGAAATCGTCGCCGCCGAGGTGCGTGTCGCCGTTGGTGGAGAGAACCTCGAAAACACCATCGCCAAGATCGAGAATGGAGATGTCGAAGGTTCCACCGCCAAGGTCGTATACGGCTATCTTCTCATCCTTTTTCTTTTCGAGACCATACGCCAATGACGCCGCAGTGGGTTCGTTGATGATGCGCTTCACATCGAGCCCCGCGATCTTTCCCGCATCCTTCGTGGCCTGACGCTGCGAATCGTTGAAATATGCGGGTACGGTAATGATGGCGTCAGTGACCTTCTCGCCGAGATATTCTTCGGCGGTCTGTTTCAGCTTCTGGATGATGAACGCGGAAATCTCCGGTGGAGAGTATTCCTTGTCCTCTATCTTCACACGTGCTGTATCATTCGAGCCGCTGGCGACCTGATAGGGAACTTCCTTGATCTCGTTGGAAACCTCGGAAAATTTCCTTCCCATGAATCGCTTGATGGAAAAAACGGTTTTATTCGGATTGGTCACCGCCTGCCGTTTCGCGACCTGGCCTACGATGCGCTCTCCCTTGTCTGTAAAAGCCACGACACTCGGTGTGGTCCTGTTGCCTTCCTGGTTTGTAATAACGACTGGTTTGCCGCCTTCGAGCACGGCCACAACCGAGTTTGTGGTTCCCAAGTCTATTCCAATAACTTTTGCCATGATAAAACCTCCTTTTGTGCTTCACGAATTTTGTGCTTATGTATGATGCAAACCATATGCCAAAAAATATTAATCTCCATAAGTTGCTGTTATATATGATAATGAAAGGATTGCACTGCTGTGTGAGCCGATGGGCGCATGATGCGGATGGTGTCATAGTGGCGCTGTTGTGCCATTGTGGCAGTGACTGGTTCTCCGTGTCATGCGTTCGTGGCGCGACAGGCCGTCAGGAGCGTGTGAGTCACGGCAATGCCGTATTGACTTTCACGTCTTATTTTAGTATTTTTAAATAAATACAATCAATGAAAACCAAAAGGGAACCGCAGCAGGCGAAATGCTCAATGGCTTGATCGATCTTCATTTGCATACATCGTGTTCCGATGGCCTCGACACGCCCGAGCGCCTGGTTGACGCGGCCCTCGATCGTGGGTTGAAAACGATCTCGGTCACCGACCATGATACCGTGGACGGTGTGGGGCGTGCCATTGCGTCCGCCGCGGGAACCGATCTGGAGGTCATTCCCGGCATCGAGCTGTCTTCCATGGACGGTGACGACGATATTCATGTGCTCGGATATTTCATCGACTGTTCGGACGATGAATTCAGGCGCAGGATTTCCTTTTTCAGGGAAAAGCGGCGCGAGAGGGCGGAGGAAATCGTCAGGTCCCTCAATTATCTGGGCCTCGACATCAGCATCGAGTCCGTTCTCAAGATCGCCCACGGCGCCCCGGTCGGAAGGCCGCACATAGCCCAGGCCCTTCTTTCATCGAACCAGATTTCGTTTTACAACGAAGCGTTTATTCGCTATATAGGATACAACGGGCCGGCATATGTCCCGAAGTATCCCATCCCGCCGGGGGACGCGATCGCCCTTATTCGCGAAAACGGCGGAGTGCCGGTGCTGGCTCATCCGCATGCGGTGCGTCGGGACGAGCTCATTCCGGATCTCATCTACCAGGGGCTCATGGGCATCGAGGCGATTCATCCCCTTCATTCGGCCAATGTCCGCGAACATTACTGCAAATTGGCCGAGAGTTACGGTCTCATCGTCACGGGCGGCTCCGACTGGCACGGGGAGAACCGGCGGCACAACATGCGCAACATCGAAGGCGATGTCCAGGTACCCGATGAAACCATCGAGCGGTTGCGGCTGACGGCGAGAAAGATCTCGGCCGACAACAACCGTCCCGGTATGTACGGCGGTGCATAAAGATATTTTCCGCCTGTTTTCATCGGTATCGGACAGGCGCCGCCCATGTTGCCGGCAAGGAAGGAACACGTGGCTGACTCCATCGAAGCCCGCAAGGATAATCTCGGAGAACAGGGGCTTCCCGAACATGTGGCGATCATCATGGACGGGAACGGCCGCTGGGCGAAAAAGCGCAACCTCTCCCGTATCGACGGGCACAGGGCCGGGATCGAGACGGTGCGCCGCATTGTCCGCCTGTCGGGCGAGCTTGACATCGGATATCTCACCCTCTATACCTTCTCCTCCGAAAACTGGAACCGGCCGCCGGGCGAAGTTTGCGGTATCATGACCCTGCTTGCCGAGACGGTGCGGAAGGAAGTTCCCGAACTCAACAAAAACAGGGTGCGTCTCAAGACCATCGGCGATATCGAAGGGCTCCCGTCAAAAAGCAGGGAAGCCCTCGATGACGCCATCGAACTGACATCCCGAAACGACGGCCTGACACTGGTCCTCGCGCTCAACTACGGAGGCAGGGACGAGATCGTCCGGGCCTTCCGTTCCATCGCATCCCGTATCGAACGGGGCGAACTGAAAAGCATCGACATCACTCCCGAGACCATTGATTCGTCCCTCGACACCGCGGGAATGCCCGATCCCGACCTGCTCATCAGGACCTCCGGCGAATACCGTCTTTCCAATTATCTTCTCTGGCAGCTCGCCTATACCGAACTCTGGATCACCGATGTCATGTGGCCTGATTTCGGAGACGCCGACTATCTCGACGCGCTCGAATCATACGCGGCCCGTGAGCGTCGGTTCGGCATGACCAGCCAGCAGCTCACCGGTGTACGCGGCCTTTTTGGATCACTCTTTCGCCGGAAGGGGAAGAGTTGATGCCTCCGTTGGTCTCCGATGTTTCATTACTCAAACGTGTGGCCGTCGCCATCGTTTTCATTCCACTGCTTTTGTGGATTTTCCATGCGCGGGGACTGCCCCTGTTCTTCTTCCTCGCCGCGATCACCATTGTCGGACAGGCTGAGCTCTATTCCATGGTTCAGGACGGTGTCGGGCGGGCCCAGCGGGCCGGGGGATATGCCGCGGGGCTGTTCATCCTTGCCGACGCCGCGTTCACGGACTCGCGTTTTTTTTTCTTCCTGCTCACCACTGTGATGATATATGCCTTCATCATTGAGATTCTCGGCCGCGCGGCCACGCATTTTCAGCATGTCACCCTCTCGATCTTCACCGCCCTGTATCCGGCGGTATTTCTCTCATATCTGCTGAAGATCGAGCTGCTTCCCTCGCTTTTATTCGGAGCCAGGAAGGGATTTCTTCTGATTTTCATCCTGGTTGTCGTGTGGGTGTTCGATACCGCGTCATATTTCGCGGGAAGATCCTTCGGTCGGCACCCGTTCTTCCCCGCCATTTCACCGAAAAAAACCGTGGAGGGATTTATCGGCGGTCTCGCCGGCGCTCTGGCGACGGGGCTGGCGTTCGGTGTCGCGGAGGGAGGTGTGGTGACCGGTTCCTATGTCATGCTCGCCTTTATCATCGGTCTCGCCGGACAGGCGGGCGACCTGTCCGAATCGATCATCAAGCGCGGGATGAACACCAAGGATTCCTCTCATATCATACCCGGGCACGGGGGGATCCTCGACCGTTTCGACAGCCTGTTCTTTGCAGGGCCGGCGGTCTATTTCTTTCTGGTGATGCTCGGCGGGTTGGTTGAACTCTGAAGCTCCGCCGCGCCGGGTTTGCGGCGTTGACGGTTTGACAGCATTCGAGGCGGATGAAGCATGAAAACACTGGCACGGTTCATGTTCGTTGTCATGACGCTGACCTTTACGGCGCCGTCAGTCTACAGCACCGACCTTCCGGATGTGACGACGGGGATGCACAACGGCCGTCCGGTCGTTTTCATCGATGGCCGCCCCGAGCCGCTGCCCGGATACTGCCCTTACTACACGAAAGATTTTTACGACACCTACGCCGCACGTCTGTTCGAGGATGATTTCGATCTCCATTTCATCGCCCTCAAGAGCCAGCCGGGCGATTACGGAGCCTCGCGGTTCTGGCAGGGCGACACGGTATCGAGCACGCCGCCCCCCGACAGGGAATCATCCGTCATCAATCTCGACGAGCAGGCGGAGCGCATTCTGGCGGCGCGTCCCGACGCCCGGATCATCGTCAGGTTCCGTCACAGGCAGCCCGACTCGTGGGCCGAACTTCACGGGGACGAGCTTTTCATCGATGAGGAGGGCGAAGCGCACGATACGCCCTCCCTGGCTTCCGATCTCTTCTGGGAAAAGGCGGAGGAGTTCTGCGAAGCGGTCGTCACCTATTGCGAATCCCGTCCCTGGGGAAGCAATGTCATCGGCTACATGAACATCCATCTTGCCGAGGGTGTCCACCTTCCCGTCGCCGAGGGCTTCCTTTTCGATCACGGCCCACGCATGCGGGAGGCGTGGCGGGGGTTCCTGCGCGACAAGTATACGACCGTTGAACGCCTGCGCGAGGCATACGGTGACAGCAGCCTCACGTTCGAAACAATCGGGGTTCCCCGCGACAGGCTCCGCGGACCCGTTCCGGACGTCATGGCGATGCATTACTGGCAGGACGCCCGGGACAACCGCGGTCTCCGCGATTACCTCGAGCTCCAGCGCGATCTCTGGCACCGCAGATTCTCCATGATCTGCGCGGGCATGGAACGCGGCGCCGACCGCAGCGTCCTCATGCTCCACGATGTCTTCAAACAGCCGATGCAGGGGTGGAACCACCACGGTTTCTTCGGTATCGGTCCCATGAGCACGGTTTCCTGGAATCCCTCCTTCCCCGAGCTCATGGCCGGCTCCGGATCGATGGGCGTCACCGAACTTTTCGGCATTTCGGGGTTCGACGGCATCATCACCCCCCACGATTACCAGATGCGCGGGCTGGGCGGCGTATACGAACCCGAGGGAATGGCCGATTCGGCGGTGCTGCGGGGAATGTTCTTCATGACCGAGATGGACACGCGCTTCTGTGTCAACTGCCGTGAGGACGGTTCCCAGCGGCTTGGCGGGGCGCATTCGGCCGCCGACTGGGCGGCCATCACCTGGCGTAATCTCGCCGCCGGATTCACCCGCGGATTCGGGTCATACTGGCATCATTCCTGGACCGTGTCCGGCGACTGGTTCTTCGATGACGATGTCCATGCCGTGATGGAGCGGCAGATTGAGGTGATTCGGGAGTCCATCGGCTGGGAGCATCGTGATGTCCCGGGCATCGCCATGATCCTCGATGACACCGCCGTGCTTGAGACCAACGGCTCCGGTGCGTACCTCAACGAGGCGGTCATGTGGGAATACAAGCTCGGCCTGGCCCGCTGCGGCGTTCCGTTTCGCATCTATATGCTGGAGGACCTCGCCCTCGATGATTTTCCCGATCACCGGGTGTTCTATTTTCCGAACATGTTCAGGGTCGATGACGAACGGCTGGCCCTCCTGCGGGAAAAGGTGTTCCGTGACGGCCGTGTCGTCGTCTGGGGACCCGGTTCCGGCATTTCCGACGGAACGAACATCGGCGCCGAATCCGCCTCGCGTCTCACCGGTTTCGATTTCCGTCTGCTTCCCGCGAATGCCCAGCGGCGCATCCTGATCTCGAATTTCGACCATCCGGTGACCGCCGGCCTCGATCCCGCCATGATCATCGGGGGAACGCTGCCCTATGGCCCGGTGCTGGTCCCCGCGGACGGGCTCGAACTGGGGCGTCTGTCCACGAAAGGCGGGCTCAATGACGCGGGCATGGCCTTCAGGGAGTTCGGCAAGGGGGCGCGTGGCAATGGCGATGGTCCCTTCGGCGCCGGAGACTATGCCTCCATATTCATGGCGGCGGTCCAGCTTCCGGCGGACCTCTGGCGAAACATCGCCAGGTACGCGGGCGCCCATGTGTGGTGCGGGGACAATGAGCTGATCCTCGCCGACGAGTCGGTGGTGGCCATGCATTCGTTCAGGCCGGGACCGAAGAGAATACATCTCCCGGAACGGCGGCGTGTGACCGATCTCGTTCGGGGAGAGGTCGTTTCCGCGGGCGCCACGACCATAGAATTCGACATGAAGGCCCCGGAAACGAGCGTGTTTCTGCTCGAACCCTGACCGAACCGTCAGTTTCACTGATGTGGCGAACCCAGTAATCCCCCGCGCCTGCGCCAGAAGATGGGGACTGAATCAAAGACGTTTGGAGGAACGGTACGTGAAACGCTTTATCATACTCGGATCGACAGGCTCCATCGGCAGGTCCAGCATCGATGTGGTCTCCATCAATCCCGATCATTTCCGGGTCGCGGGGCTCACGGCGGCTTCTTCTGTGGAGCGTATCTGCGCGCAGGTGAAGAATTTCCGCCCCGAGGCGGTGGCCATGGAAGACGCGGCTGCGGCTGCGGCGGTTCAATCCGAGGTGGGCGGCATGACCCGGGTGCTTTCCGGCGCCGAAGGCATACTCGAACTCGTTCGGACGGTGGAGGCGGAGGCGGTCGTCAACGGGCTCGTGGGGTCGGCGGGCATGCTCCCGACATTGGCGGCGCTGGAAAGCGGGAAAGATGTCCTCCTGGCAAACAAGGAGACCATGGTCATGGCGGGGGAGATCGTTATGGCGAAGGTTCGCGAAACGGGACGCCGGATCGTTCCCATCGACAGCGAAATGAGCGCCATATACCAATGTCTCAACGGCGAAAACCCGGACCATGTCAAACGTCTCGTTCTCACCGCTTCCGGCGGCCCCTTCGTCGATGCTTCGGCGGAGGACCTGGAGCGGGTGACCGTCGAGCAGGCCCTCAATCATCCCACATGGTCCATGGGCACCAAGAACACCATCGATTCGGCGACGCTCATGAACAAGGGGCTCGAGATCATCGAAGCCAGCAGGCTTTTCGACATACCGGGCGAGCGCATCGATGTGACCATCCACCGTTCATCCGTGGCCCATTCGCTCGTGGAGTTCGTGGACGGCTCCGTCATGGCCCAGCTTTCCGAGCCGGACATGCGGCTCGCGATTCAATATGCCATGACCGCTCCCGAACGCCTGCCGTCACCTTACGGCAGCCTCGATTTTTTGAAACCGTTCAGCCTCGTCTTCGAACCGCCGGACTTCGAACGCTTCCCCTGCCTGGCGCACGCGTTCGAGGCATTGGAGCGCGGCGGCACGGCGACCGCGGCGCTCAACGGGGCGAACGAGCGCGCGGTCGAGGCCTTCGTTGCCGGAGCAATCCCGTTCATGGATATTCCCCGCTTGATACGGCGTGTGGTCGATGAACACGTATTTGTCGCGGACCCCGGTGTCGAGGACCTCGTCGGAACCGACCGCGAGGCCAAGCGTCGAATTGAGAGGTTGATGGGAAATTGACAGCCCGCTTTAGCTGTCCCCGAAAACAGTGGACGCGGCGGGCATGACATAGTATGTTGTTTTCAGGTGCGGGCCATGACGCCGTGAGGGTGTTCATGGCGATTTCACGGTTGTCTTCGCTGAGGCCCGGCGCGAACATCTGCATTTGCTGGCCCATGTTCTGTCGAAACATGCGCTCTCCCATGGTGTCCTGGTATTCGCGCCACGCTTCCTGCTGCTGGGGATTGAGCAACTCCGCCACGGCAGCTTCCATCTGCGCCTTGGCGGCTGCACTCTTCTCGGCCATGGCCTCGAAGTCTCCCC
>CAYNWJ010000005.1:19284-33892 GCA_964400815.1 uncultured bacterium | reverse complement strand
TGACGCGGACAACATGGGTGTTGTCGCCGTCGAACCTGTCCGTGGCGAACGCATAGTCCACGCCGATGGACGCGGTGACCTGGACCGTGAATCCCGCCGTCCAGGCCCCCGATTCCAGTTCGTCCGAGGAAGTGTAGTTGTAGACGCCGGTGCGGACGGTGAACACGCTGTATACCTCATAGGCGGCTCCGATATCCACACCGAGCGGATAGTCCTCGACGAATTCGAGTGTCATGGCGGCGAGAAGCTTGCCGTTCAGCGTACGGTATGCAACGCCGGCCGTGTAATATGCCGGGAACGAATCTTCCTTTTCCATCGACTGACCGTCCGCGCCCGAAATATGGCCCGTCCAGCGGCTGCTGTTCCAGGTGTAACGGCTCATGATGTCACGGACCGCCAGTGAAAACGAGAGATCCTCGATGGGCCGGAACAGGACACCCGCGTCGAAGCCGAACGCCTTGGCGTCGTCACCGGCAAGCTTCCAGTAACTGAGCTTTCCATTGATTCCCAGCGAGATCTTTTCGCTCACCATCTTCGAGAAGGACAGCGTGAAGGCGTTGCGGTTGTCGTCGAGGTTCTCCGTCGGGTTGCCGTTCAGGTCGCGGCCGACGATGTCGTCGGTCCCGGCGTTGAGCCACGAGAGCGCGAATCCGGCTTCCGGCCCCACGGGGCTGGCGATGGCGAAATACTTGAACCGCCGGTCGAAGGACAGCGAACGGAAGGAGAACGCCATCTGGCGCGACCGCATATGGGACAGGCCCGCGGGATTGAAATAGGAACTGTAGATGTCGCCGGGTACGGCGGTGTAGGCGTTTCCCATGCCGAGGGCCCGGGCGCCTGCTCCCATGCGCATGAATTCGCCCGGCCAGGCCCGATATTCCTCGGCGCGGACGGGGCCTGCAATGCTCAGCACAGCCATGACCGTCGCAAGAACGGCGGCGGTGCGGTATCGGTCAGTCCAAAACAACGATTTTACCACGGGCGGAATCCCCTCTGTTTGTTGAAATCACGTAAAAATAGACACCGTTGGGCACGATCTCCCCATCGCCGTCGCGGCCGTCCCAGACTTCCTGGTAGTCGCGGCCGCCGGCCCTGAATACGTCATCCATGATCTCGCGGACCTTCCGTCCCGAATAGTCGTGAATGGCGATGCTCACATCGGCATTTTCCCAGAGGGCGTATTGGATCCTCGTGCGGGAATAATCCCGGTCCTGACGGTTCGGGGAGAACGGGTTTGGGAATGCATACGTCTCGACATCGTCGAGCATGGATGAAATGCCGATGTTACGGGAACCGGTGTCCATGGCGCGGACACGGGTTACACCCTTGTAGATGTTCCAGGAATCGCCCCAGTCGGGGGACATGGCGAGACCGTCCCCGCTCGTCACCCAGAGTGTGTCGGTTGCGGTGGTCACGCCGAAGATACGCGTCCCCGGTTCCCATTCGAGATCGGCGGATTCACGGATGTCAATGAACTCCCAGGTCTCCCCCATATCCCAGGATACGGCGAGACCGTCGTCCGTGGCGGCGAACACCGACCGCTCACTCACTTTGGGATGGGTGTCGCTTTCCGAACCGAAGGCGAAGTTCCATGCGGAGAAATCCGTGATCACATACTCCCAGGTGGCCCCGTTGTCGGCAGTATGACAGATGCCGTTGACCCCGACACCGTAATAGGGCTGCGAACCGACCCAGATGTGTGTTGCGCCGTCGACGACCTTCCGCTCGACCGCCACGGTGAAATTTCCCGGCTTTGGATCGTCCAGGGACCCGGACCCGTCAGTGGGCCAGGAGTGGTTTGTCCATGTCGCCCCGCGGTCGAAGCTCACGTTCATTCCCTGGAAGGACCCCACCCACACGGTATCGCCATAGGCAGTCACGCACTGGCCGTGGTGATTGGGATTGCGGAGATTCAGTTCCGCATTCTCGGGAATGATGTTCGACCAGGTGGCGCCGAGATCGTCGCTTGTGACGACAAAACCGGATGTCATCGCCGCCCACAGGGTGCCGTCCGAGAAGTCGATGTCATAGCAGGTGGTGTAGGCGCCGGGGTAGGCATAGCCGGCACGGTCGGGAAAGAGTTCGGTCACGGGAATGTGCGACCAGCTCGATCCACCGTCATAGGAGACGGAGAACCCGTCGCCCGTGGTAACCGCGTTGCCGTCCCGCACATCGGTATAGACCCAGGCGAGCATGAGGATGTCGGGCGATGCGAACAGGGCGCTCATGGAGCCCTGTCCGAATCCCTGTTCGCCGCGGCGTGTCAGCCAGTTGTCGGCCTTCCGGCCATCACCCCACAGGCGCGTCGTGAGAGTCCCCGAACCGGCGACCCAGATACGCTCGCCGTCCCAGACGACATCGCTCAGATCATTGGCTCCCAGCCCGGTATCCATTCTCAGAACATCGAGAATGTCGGCTGCCGCCGGGTGAAGGACGAACGCCGCGACAACCATGATCGCGGTGATAATCAGGACCCACGGGGCCCGGTCTCGAATGCATTTCAACACGGATCGTCTCCACTCGTTAGGTATGAACCTGCGAACCCCTGTTCCCTCCGGCGGAAGAGCGTGAACGCAGAAAAACAGTTTATCCGGAGAAGCACCGGCTATTTCGTTCTGATGATGATCTTCTGGCCGGGTTTGATCGTTCTATGGTTCTTGATACGGTTCCAGGTCATGATGTCCTTGTACGAGACCTTGTATTTTTTGGCGATTTCATAGAGGGTGTCGCCGTTCCTGATGATGTACGTTATCTCTCCGGGGGGCGTGGGTCCTCTCAAGAAAACGTTCGAATCGGCGATCTGGGTCTCGCCCGATTCGCGCGGAACGAGGATCTTCTGCCCCGGGACGATCTTCGATGAGCGCCCCAGGCCGTTGAGCGCCTGAAGCATCGAAATGGTGGTGTTGTTCCTGTTGGCGATCAACCAGAGGGAATCATTGCGCCGGACGGTATAGGTGAACGTGTCGTCCCGAGCCTCCTCCACTTCCGATGAGGAGACCTGCCGCGTCACCGCGGAGGCCGAAGCGGTGGATGACGACGATCCGCCGGATTTTCCGGGTATCTTGAGCTGCTGCCCCGCCCGCAGCCGCCGGGGATTGCTGATCCCGTTGACCGCCATGAGATTGGAAACCGAGACGCGGAAACGCTCCGCGATCTGGGAGAGTGTGTCGCCGCGGCGGACGCGATAGGTGGACACCTGAGGCGGAATATATTTGTCGCGGGGTATCTTCGCCAGTTCGGTCACGAAGCGGCCCCGTGTTCCCGCGGGAATCCGAAGGGCGTAGTCCTCCTTGCCCGCCGGGGTCCTGTCGCGGAGCAGTTCGGTGTTCAGCTCCTTGATATCGTCCAGGGTGACGCCGGCGCAGGCGGCCGCATCGGAAAGGCTCATGTACGGCGGCGCGTTCACCACGTCGAAACTCATCGGCGCCTCCGTCTCGATGTTGTCGAACCCGAAAAGCTCCGGCGCCTTGGAAATGACCACTGCCGCCATGAAGGACGGAACATAGTTTCTCGTCTCCCGGGGGAGGGTCATGGTCCAGAAATCATCATTGCCCGCGCGATGCTGTCGTGTCACACGGGTGGGACCGCAATTGTACGCCGCCATGACCAGCCGCCAGTCGTTGTACATCTTGTAGAGGTCTTTCAGATGCTGGACGGCCGCCTTTGTGGCCTTGACGGGATCACGTCGCTCGTCCAGCCACTGGGTGCGGTCGAGACCGTAGAGACGGCCGGTGGAATAGATGAACTGCCACAGCCCGGAGGCGCGTGCGCGTGAATAGGCCCGGGCGCTGAACCCGCTCTCTATCATGGCGAGATAGGCCATGTCCAGGGGGAGGTCCTCCTCCTCGAGAATGTCATGAATGAGCGGCAGGAATCTCCCGCTTCTGCGCATCCATTTTTCCATCTCCTTCCGCTTGACCGTCTGGAAAAAGTAGATTGCTTTCTTGACCTGTTCGTTGTAATCGATGGGAACATCGCAGCGGAGAGCGATCTTCTGTACGATTTTGCGGAGTTCGTCGTCATGCCAGATGCCGTTTTTGAACTGCTCGGGATCAGACGCCGAAAGCTCATCGAGCCACGCCATCGGTTCCTCGCGCTTGATACGGTCCACCTCGGTGAAAATGGCGCCATATTCCTGGAACAGGAATGCGAGGGTTTCGCGGAGCTTGAACGCCAGATCGGGATCGTCGATCGATTCGATGTCTATGTCGGCGGAGATGACCGCAGCACTGTCGAGAAGCGTTTCCGCCAGCGGATAGTCACCTTCGGCGAGGGCGATACCGGCATCCTCGTAGTAGCTCACGATGCGGGCAAGCAGATTTTCCTCCTCAAGATATCGCCTGGTCTCTGGCTGTTCAGCAACAACCGTCGCCGGCTGTTCTTTCCTGACACGCGGTTCGGGCTCGGGAGCCTCAGGTTTTTTCGTGACTTGAGCAGTCGAACATGCAAGAATTACCATGCCGGCGAGAAGAAGCGATGCCGATGCTCTCGGTGCTCTGATCCGCATATACATTCCTTTCATTTATCGGGCTCCAATACGGGAAAACACCCAGCGGGAATTTTCGAAACCTCGTTCCTCGAGAATACGGACATGACGCTCAGCGTCAGCCTTGGTTGTGAAATCGCCCACCCTGACACGGTAAAACGGCGCCTCGAACTCCAGGTAGACGGGAAGATCGAGACGACTGCGGGCCCTTTCGGCAAGAGACTCCATGACATCCTTGTTTTCGTCGATTCCTATCTGCACACGGTAACCGTACGGCTTGTCGGACGCGGCGGGAGCGTTCCGCCTCTCTTCTCCGGCCACGGGATCGGGACGAACGGCGTCCTCCCGCGGGGCGGGCGCGGAAGACCTGCCGGAACCGGCGGCATCGTCTCCGGCCATTGCCCCCCCTGTCTCGACGACGAATTCGTCGCTGACCGCAAAGGGATCGATGTGGGAGCCGTCCTCGCCGGTCGAAACCGGCCGCCTGTCGACCCCTCCACCCCCGCAGTTGGAAAGAAGGAGGCCAACCAGGAAAACAACCGGCGCATATCGCGCTACTTGATTCATTCCATCTCTCCGAACCGCATCGACACGAGATTCGTGCCAATGCTTCCGATAAGGATCTTGCTCGTCATTTTCACCGGAATCTTCATGTTGTCGTCGGTCAGCCATACGGTCAATTTTCCCTTTTGCTTGAAAATTCCTTCCGACTTGAGTACTGGTTCGATCTTCAGGCAATTGAAGGTTCCGGCTGGCACTTTCACACGGTCACGGCCATGAACGATCACCTTCAGGGGATAGACCTTGCCGTCGGCGTACACTTCGAGAACTTCGTCGCGGCCCACCTCCAGGTCGAGCGTCCGAATGAAATACAGCGCGCTCAAAACATCCTGCACGTGAAGGGGAATCTCAGTCACCGCGTATTTTTTTTTCGTATTCAGGGCGATCAGACGGTCGTGATAGAAATCGACGATACGGTCGTCCTTGTATTTCCCTTCCCGAAGGTGCTTCTCGAACCTGCGCGAAAACAGGCCCTCTGTATCAATATATGAATTGACCACATCCCGGACCTTGTAGAATTTTGAAATAAAATCGTTCGAGTTGGCTCTGGTTTGAATGTGATAGCACATGCCACCGTTGACCCGTTCCTTTTCCAGCACGGACATGGTGGCCATTCCGGCCTGATAGAAACCGTAATCCACGGAAAACTCGAGATACTCACCCACGCCCCACACACCGTTCTCGAGACACCGTTCCCTGAAATGGCCCCGGGGATACTTGGCCGCCACCTCCCGCGTGAGACGCCGGCCATCCATGCCCGGCTGCCGCCATGACAGCTCGGGAATATAGGCGAGAAGAGAATCGTTCACAGCCTCTTCCTCATCTCCTCCGGCATTATCTTCACCGTCGCCGGTCTCGGAACCGTCACCACCGTCATCGGCCGGAACAGCATCCTGAGCCATGACTTCGCCGGTCAAAACGCCCGTCATCCCGCAGAACGGGAAAGGACCGGCGATCCACACGAATGCAAGCACTGTAAGCAGCCCCGCAGCGGCCGGCCATGCAGGAAAGCGGTGTGGGATGCGTTCTTTTTCGAACATGATTGGCACCTGCAATACCCCGTTCTTTCAGTCGAACAGCGAGCGATACACTTCGAGGGTTCGGTCGATGGTCTTCTCGATGGTGTTCTGCTTCAGGATTTCCGATGACCGTGAACCCATCTTGGTCCTTCGCTCGGAGTTCTCGATCAAAAAGTTCAGTTTTTCGGCGAACTGGGTGGAGTCCCCGACGGGAACGATGAGACCGTTGACGCCGTCCTGCACGATCTCCGGTATCCCCCCCGCGCTCGTCGCCACGATGGGAAGACCGAAATACATGGCATCGTAGAGAGACGTACATAGTCCCTCCTCGCGTGACGAGAGTGCGAAAATATTGCTCGCCCGGAACACCTGCTCCACACGTTCTACAAATCCCAACAATATAACCGATTTCTCCAACTGGAGGTTAGCAATATTTTTCCGTATCTCCTCCGCCAGTTCCCCTTCACCCGCAAGGATGAACATGGCGCCGGGATGTCTGTCTACCACCAGACGGGCCGCCTTGATGAGGGTATAGTGCTCCTTGTGGGGTGCGAGAGCGGCGACCGTTCCGACGACCAGGGCGGAATCAGGGATACCGTACTGTTTCCTTATGGTGTCCCCTGCAACGTCCTCCCCTGCGAACTGGTTCGGAACGAATCCGCTCCGTATGGCGGTAATGCGCTCAGCATCGATACCGTCCTCCACCAGCACACGCCTGATGGCCTCGGAGATTGCGATGATACGGTCCACGCCGGCGCCATACTTGATCCGGCGGCTGAGGATGTTGCGAACGTGGAAATCCACACGCCGGGAAACGACCAGCCTGGATGACGGTATGCCCGCCACCGCCAGAAGGCCCGTCATGTGCGCGTGGGATGTGTGGGCATGAACGATATCGATGTGTTCCCGTCTGATGAGAGCACGGAGCCGAACGGCTGAGTATACATCCCACTCTCCAAGGAGGGGAAGATGAAACACCCTGAGTCCCGCTTCGGCCGCGCGCTTCGAAATGTCGCTTTCCGGACGGCAGACGAGTATATTATCCTGTCCACGGGCCGCCATGCCCTTGATGAGCTCCAACGCCTGACGCTCACCGCCCCGCCAGGTTATTTCTGTATCGATATGCGCGATCGTCAGGTGTTTCATTCAACCTTCCTGGAAAACTCGAGCAACCTGGCGTATTTCACGAATGTATACCATGCGCCCATTGCCGAAGCGACGAACCCCGCCGTACCGTCCAGAAATCCGCCGCGAAGAACATACATCTTCATAAACCGCGCGGGAGGATGCAGGAGGAGATCGAACACCGATGCGGACGCTCCCCCGTCCCTTTTCTGGCGGGCCCACATATCCGCATATCGTCCGATCTTTTCCGCATGTGCGCTCAACGTGGGATAGGGCCTGTGAAGCAGATCTCCCGAAAGGGTCCCGGCTGGGCCGTTCCCCACGAGTTTCTCATGCACGATATCCCCTTCCCATCGCGCCGCTCCCCGGCGGCTCAAGCGTTGCCGGTATTCCGGATACCATCCGCAATGCCGTATCCAGCGCCCCCAATACCATGTCCGCCTCGTTACGCTGAACACCGACGGCGAATCTCCGGCATCTTTTTCCCCCGCAAGAGCTTCGATGGATGTGCGCAGTTCATCGGTCACTTCCTCGTCGGCATCCACATTGAACAGCCATTCTCCACGGCACAGGTCCATGGCGGCGTTCTTCTGTTCGACGAAGCCGGTAAACGGGCGGACCGCCACTCTGGCGCCCAAGGATTTCGCTTTTTCCACGGTCCCGTCGCCGCTTTCGGAATCAAGCACCACGACCTCGTCCATCCAGCGTACGCTTTCGATGCAGCGTTCGATACGGTTCGCCTCGTTTTTTGTAATTATATACGCCGAAAGGAACGGTTTCGTTTCAGAAACATCCGTCAAAATTCGATTCCCCGTCGTGCCGCAGTTCCGTCGTCATAATGATGACGCTCCTTGACCATGCGCGTGATCAGGCCGGCCGCGTCAACGATGTTTTTAGGGAAGTCCCTGCCGGTCATGACGATATCCAACCAGCCGGAGCCCTTTTCGATGAGACCGAGGACCCGTTCTTCCGCAATCATGCCGAGATCGATGACATCGCCGATCTCGTCGAGAACCATGAGATCGCATCCGCTGCGGCCGATGACACTCTCTGCGTGAACGAGGCCCGTCTCCGCCAATTCGAGATCATTCCTGTCGATCGATGCCGGGGTGAGGAACCTGCCCCGTCCGAACGCATGGAACGATATGCCCGGCGCCTGTCCGAGAATGACGGCCTCGCCGCTGCCGCCGGACTTGAGAAACTGTATGAAACACACGCGGAAACCGGAACCCGCCGCGCGAACGGCCTGGCCGACAGCCGCGCTCGTCTTCCCCTTTCCGTCTCCCACATAGAGCTGAAGAACACCCGTTCCGTCATTTCGCACGGTACTTGTCCAGGGCAAGGGAAAAGACGAGATTCTTGATGCGTTTAAGTTCGCCCGAAATCTCATCGAATATCCGGGAATACACATCCTCGTCCATGCCGATGGGATCAGTGATATCCAGCGTTTCCAGCGTCTCGTTCTCACCCCTCCCGAAGGTTTTGAGGGGATAGACATACGAAATATCCGACCACATTTCCCCTATCTCGTCGGCCTGGGCCTGCTCCATGGTGAGGATGAGATCGGACGCCTGGGCGATCTGCGGGGTTATGTGCCGCGACCGGTGGTATTTCAGATTGATGTCGTGCCGTCCCGCAACGGTGATCGCATGGGATGATGCATACCGTCCCTGAGGCGCGTGCGTACCTGCGGAGAGGACCTCGAGCGGCATGACCTGGTGTTTCGAATCGATCTCGTCGATCACCATGTCCTTCATGATTCCCTCGGCCATGGGACTTCGGCAGATATTGCCCGTACACACGAAAAGCAGGAGAAAATTATTCATGGCATCCGAACCTGCTGAAAGTTGAAGGATTTTTCGCCTTTAAATATAATAAAATACAATATGTTTCCCTATATGTCAAGCGGCGTGTGGCCGACGCAACCTCCCGTTTTCCGGCAAACATCTTGTAATCCGGCGGATTTCAAATGCTGAACCGGGATTTTCAGGATTACGGGATGAACCGCGATTGCACTCCTGTCAATCCATTAATCCCATTAATCATGGTTCAAACGGCGTACGGCAAAACATCATTCTTCCATCAGCGCCATCATCGGATGCCTGCGGTTTCGACAATAATACAAAGAATTTTTCTTGCATGAATATTGGATATAAAACAATAACATATTATAGCTTATGTGTATTCTTCGGTCGGTTTTCGGGGGATTGTCAGGCGTGTAACCACGAATCAGTTCATCCACCCGCCGAACCCGATATAGTATTTCACATCGCCGAAATCGTTCGTTGGAACGGCGGCAAGCAGGTGGATATCGGCCGAGGGCATATACGGCAGGTCCGTATTGAAACCCAACCCCGCACCCAATCCGAACTTGAGATCGGAATCCTGATCTTTCATGTCCTCGTATTTCCGGGAGTCCCTCACCCGGCCGAAATCAATCTGGCCGAGCAGGGATATGCTCCGGAACTGTCCCTTCCCTATACTCATGCTGAAATCAGGATAGGGCATGAACGCGAAAAGATTCTGAACATTGAACGTCTTCCTGCCCCACAGCTCGTCGTTATCATACCCGATGAGATTCGACCGTCCGCCCAAAAAGAACAGCGGCGACTCCTGGGATGTCAGGTTTCCGTGGACCGTCGCCAGCGTCTGATGTCTGAAATGCGGGGAATAGACCTTCGAGAATTTCGCGACCGCCTCCAGGAGAAAATAGTTGAACTCGCCCTTGAAGATGCGATATGAACGCTCGATCGACAGAAAGAACAACCGGTTGTCGGACAGCTCCATATCCGTTCTGTACAGGTAGTACAGTTTGAGCGAGCGGTCGTGGTTGCTCACGATTTTCGTGCCCATGCGGCGGTTGGGCGACCACTCGCGCTCGACCTTGAACTGAATTCCCGCCGTGGACTCGTCATTGAAATCGTACTGGAGAAACGGGGAGAGGGACTGCTTGCGGCGCCAGATGCCGGTCGAATCGCTGAAAACCTTTCGGAAATAGAGATTGTCATCCACGTTGACACCGGGACTGACGATATATTTCGCGATTGAATGGCTCATGCCGAATCCCATGTCCTGCCTGCGATAGTCGTAGTCGGCGGACACCGTGCTTCTGAGAACACCGTATTCCTTCCTGAAGAGCACATGGAACTCGAACGAGGGCACATAGACTGCATACTTGCTCTTGGGGCCGAGTGCGATACGGTTGATCTTGATCATGACGGGGTCGGTGTCCTGCTGGGCCCGGGCGCGGGGCGCCGCCGCGGCCAAAAGAAGAAGGAGCAGGGCTGTCCTGAATGTCCGCATCAGAATTCCCTTTCCGCCATGGCCCTGGAACCCATCCAGAGGGGGACCGCGATGGTGATCGCGTTCACTGCGACAGCCCCCGACAGGGACGCCGCGATCGCTGTCAGGGGGAATGCGCCGCCACCCACGAGGAACCGGGTATACCGGTAACTGGGTATGGCCATGAGCAGGATCATGATACCGATATAGAAGAGCGACACGATGACCGTGAGAATCCCCCCGGGACTGGAGGCGATACGGTTCGGGTTACGTTCGCTGAAATCGGGATAGGCCGCACCGAACCCGACAGCGATGCTCGACAGCGACAGGCTCATGAAAAATATTCCGCCGGCGGTGAGCGCCACATACAGGAATTCGAGCCGGAGAAGATAGGCGGACACGAGCGCGATGCATTCCGTGAACACGATGAAGAAAACGGCCGATGTGCGCATCTTCTCCCTGAACAGGGTCGTCGTGGAGAGCGGCGCCGATGTGAGAACCCATATGCAGTCGCCCTCGAGACTGTACAGGGGATACACGAACCGAATGGCCAGTGTGGCGAGCACGAATCCGCAGAAACCGAAATTCATGAGGAAGATGATGGTGCGCCACTGCTCGAGCTCTATGTCACCGGGGATGTAATGGAGGTTCACGAAATAGACGATCAGGAGCGCGAACATGAGAAAGAACTGTGACCATTGACCCGGATCCCTGAGGAAGACCAGGATATCCTTGTTCAGAAGGGCCCGTGACTGGCTGGATGCGGGACCGCCGAACACAGCCGCGCCCGGCTGCCATGAACGGGCTGATGATCCCGAGAACATGGATTGTTCGTTCGAGGTGAGCCATGCAGGAAAGAATATGCGGTCCGCAACGGAGACAAGCAGCACCATGAAGAACAGGGCCGAGGTCACCAGGCCCGCGGCATAGAGGGCGAACTGGGTGTAATCGGCATAGACCAGCGACCGGAGCGACTGTATGAGCCAGAAATTGGGTGACAGGGGATGCGAGTTCATGCGGAAGTTGTTGAGAAAAATATTGAGGGCCCTGAAATCCTCGGTGAACGGGATTATGTATTCCGTCGGTCTGGCAAAGAGAATGAGCGAAGTGAGAAGAGCGCCGAACACCAGCACTCCGCCGATGAACAGGCGCTTCATGCTGAACCGCTTCGATACATAGATCGCAACGAGGGCGAAAAGGGTCCCCAGGGTCGTGGCGAACACCACGAAGGGCAGAAGCACCACCAGACCGGACAGCATGTATTCCAGCGGGCCGAAGGCGCGGATCTTGGCGTAGGAATAGAGGATCGGCAGCGCCATGAGAAGAATCGACCAGGAACTCATGACGAGAATGTCGAGATATTTTCCGGCAAACACCTGGTTCGGGGTCACAGGCGTGCTGAACAGGTATTCGGTCTCGTGGGAGCGGAAGAGCGTGGCGAGGGCTGTGACGAAACTGGAGATGATGAGCATGAAGAAAAAGATCAGAAATCCCGTCGAGATCAGCCGCTCGATCAAAAGATACCCCAAATCCTCCAGGTTCACCACGAACCTGAACAAAAAGCCGTGAAAGAACAGGTACGCCGCGAAAACGAGCAGACCCACGAAGACCGCCATCGAAAGGTTGCGGATGAGCGCCGTACGCCTGACATCGAACAATATCTTGGCCAGGATACGGGCCTTCACCCTGACGATGACCCCGAGAGGAGTATGCATGAACGAAACCTTCCTTTTCCAACTGGCGGGACTGAATGTTCCGGAAGCGCCGATCACCGCAGTTCCGGAAACGCCGCATCCGGTGGTTCACTCCATGTACACGTCCTTGTGGACGCTGCCGGTGAGCTTGAGAAAAAGCTGTTCGAGGGCGCCGCCGGTCATGTGAGCCTGCGTTCGCAGTTCTTCGAGCGTTCCCTCCGCGGCGATCGTTCCGTTGTGGAGTATGGCCATTCGCGTACAGAGCTCCTCGACCACGGCGAGATCGTGTGACGACATGAACACGGTGGCGCCGTGCTCGCGTATCAAAGCCATCATGTCCTTGAGCAGCCGTGCGCTCGGAGGGTCCAGCCCCACGGTTGGCTCATCCACGATGATGAGTTTCGGCTTGTGGAGAAACGCCGCGGACATCACCACCTTCTTCCGCATGCCGAAGGAATACTCCTCCGTGCGGCGGTCGATCCAGCCGTGCATGTCGAAAATATCGCAGAGCCATTGTATACGTTTTTCCATTTCGTCGGTTTCCATGCGGTAGAGCCCGCCGACGAAGCGGAAGAACTCCCGAGCCGTCAGCTTGCCGTACAGGAACGGATTGTCCGGCACATATCCCACGACCGACCTGATGCCGATCGTATCGTCACCGACCGGGGAACCGTCCACCTCGACGCGGCCCCCGTCGGGTTTCACCAGGCCGATGATGCTCTTGATCGTGGTGGTCTTCCCCGCGCCGTTGGGTCCCAGATATCCATAGAACTCTCCGGCCTCCACCCTGAATGAGAGACCGGACAGGGCCTCCTTTTCCCCGTAGCGCTTCGTCACATTTTCGAATACGATCATGTCGCTCATCATGTCCGTCCCGTTTTTTCGTTCGTTTCCTGAAAGCTCCGCCGGTCTACGGGCGCAGCGGCGGTCTGGCGCCTGTAATCTCGGGTTGCTGCCTGGCGGAGGGCGGTGTGCCCCCCGTCATGCCGTTCTCATTGCACCGCCACAACATCGAAGGACATCTTTTCCTGGATCCTCAAAAGCTCGATCAGCTTGTCGAAACCGCCGCGGATCAGGACCACATGAGTGGCGTCCGCGATATCCTGCCCGAAACAGGGGTCGAGATCGTGCCACATGGCGTCCACGAACACCGACGGCCAGCTGTGGTACCTGAACGCGCCGTCCCGGTAGACATACCCGAGGCATATCTGTGTCGGAATCCCGATGGACCGCGCAAGGGCGGTGAAGAGTTTCGTATATTCATCCGCCGCGCCGCGCTTCTCGCGGAGAATATCGATCGAACGTGTGATGTCGAGCCCCGCCTCCATGCGCATGTTTTCATGAACCCACCGGCCGATCTGGCGGGCCTGGGCGAGGGTGTCGGCTTCGGTGACGATGGACTCCGCCGTGCGCCGCATCCGGGCGTCGGCCGACTGGATGAAATCGCTGATGCCGTAGATTGTGGTGTCCACCGCGGCCATCTGGAGTTCGTAGACCCGGTACCGATGGTCCGGCAGGGGTTCGCGGCTGATGGCGAACACCACGGGATTGAATGATTTCATCACCTTGTTCGATGCGGTGACGTCGATGTTCGCCCCCCGTATGCCGTCGATACGGACCTCCATATAGCCCGTATTCTCCGGTTCGGATATCTCCCCATCCGGAACGAAGGTCCGCCCCGGGATCAGGTCCTTTCCCAGCGAAACCTCGAGCGGAAGGAGGAACACATCGCTGGACATGGTTTTCTCCATGGTCATGTCGCCGAGGACACCCGCGAAGAATGCCGCTCCGTCCATCCTGACCGGCCGGCCGTTTCCGTCGAGCCAATACGTGGCGGTCCTGTCGAGGAACGACAGGTCATAGCGTGTCGTTTCATGGGTGTCGCCGCCGATGGTCAGAGTTTCCCGGCCCGAACGTTCTGCATGGATATCATAGGGCTCGAAAATCACCGGATCGAACACCGAAACATCGAATGTATCCTGTTCGGCGCGATGAAGATAATAGGGCAGCGCAGTGGGGAATGTGGTGTGCTCGTCCACCTCGAACGCCCCCTTCTGCCAGGGTGTGAAAGAATCCTTGCGCACCTCGATGTACAGGCTGTCGCTCCTGAGGGTCCCGCGACAGTGATATTCATGGCTGCCGGAGTGGAGGGTGAAATCCATGAACCGCGACAGGACCTGTGTCGAATCGAGGCTGACCGCGCACTGGAAAAACACCTCCCGCGACAGTCCGGCGAGGTTCAACTTGATGACCGTATCATTCATGTAGATCAGGTTACGGTCCGTGAAGGTGATGGCCTCGCTCCGGTACCCGACTTTCGTCTGCCCGATACGAATGCCGAAATAGTCCCGGCTGCCGGTGTCGAACACGATATCCGGCGTGAAATACTCGAGCTCCGGGTTCACCTTCTTCACATAATGGACATACACGATGGCGCCCAT
>CAYNWJ010000005.1:12622-19274 GCA_964400815.1 uncultured bacterium | reverse complement strand
AGACGCGCCCGAACCAGTCGGGGTCCTCGATATAGGGGGTCGTCTCGTAGGGTGAAGGTCACGATTTCAGCACCTCTTGTATGGCCGCGGCGTCGACCGCCCCACGGCGAAGTATCACCGGCTCGGGCGTGGTCAGATCGAGCACCGTGCTCGGAATGCCTTCGGACGGGAGATCAGCGGCGATGACCAGGTCCACAAGATGACCGAACACCACCCGCGCCTCCTTCGAATCGCGGACGGGAGGTTCTCCGGAAAGATTCGCGCTTGTCGAGGTCACCGGCCCGCCGAAGATTCTGCACAGTTCCGACGCCACGGGATGGGGCGTTACCCGGAAGGCCACTCCCCCGCCCGGTCCCCTGAGATGGGGTATGTCAGCCTTCTCCGCCCGGACGACGAGGGTGAGCGGACCCGGCCAGAACGCATCCGCGAGCACGCGGGCCCTTTCGTCGAGCGGGCCGCCGAACGCCTCGACCTGTTCGACCGATGCCGCCGCGAGAAGCATGGTCTTGGCGCCATCACGTTCCTTTATGCGAACGATACGGTCACAGGCGTCACGGTCGAGCGGATCGCAGCCGATGCCATAGACGGTCTCCGTGGGATATGCCACGACACCGCCGTCCGCGAGCACACGGGCCGCGCGTTCGATATCGTCACGCAGCCGGTCGTCCATCATTTCGGATTTTTCCGGTATTCGAGGAGCCGGTCTTCCAGTGATTCGTCGGCAATCGCCAGGATCTCTATGGCGAGCAACGCCGCATTCTTCGCGTTCGATATGCCCACGGTCGCCACGGGGACTCCCTTTGGCATCTGAACGATCGCATAGAGGGCGTCCACACCGTTCAGCGGCCCGCCGCCGACGGGGACACCGATGACCGGAAGCGTGGTGTGGGCGGCCACGACACCGGGAAGCGCCGCCGCAAGCCCCGCTCCGGCTATGATGACCTTGATCCCCCGGGACCGGGCCCCGCGGGCGAACTCCGCGGTCTCGTCCGGCTGACGGTGCGCCGAAAGTACGTGGGCTTCATGGGATATTCCGAACGAATCGAGCACATCGAGCGCCCCCTGCATCACCTTTTCGTCTGATGTGCTGCCATAGACGACTCCTACCTGGGCCATAACCGCTCCTTTCTCATGATCGTGGATGAACATTCAAACTTCCCATAAACGACTATAGAGAATATTCCATTGTTGCGTATAAGAATTGCCGGAACACCCATCATTCCAGATATTTCAGCGCCCTGTGACCGATGTCCCCACGATGGAACGCTCCCTCGAAGGAGATGCGCCCCACTGCGTCATAGGCGCGGCCCTTCGCCTCGTGGAAATCCTTGCCCCAGCCGGTCACGCCCAGGACCCTGCCGCCGGCGGTGACGATCTCGTCCCCATCGCGCCGGGTGCCCGCATGGAAGACCTGCGTTCCTTCGATATGAGCGGCATCCTCGAG
This sequence comes from uncultured bacterium, assembly GCA_964400815.1. Lineage (GTDB taxonomy): Bacteria > Latescibacterota > Latescibacteria > Latescibacterales > Latescibacteraceae. The sequence goes on along the minus strand of CAYNWJ010000005.1, from coordinate 17,830 downwards.
CCCGCTGATCGGGAATCCCTTTTCGTAGGACCCCGGATAGCCGCCCGATGCCATCACCACGCACATGGCGAAACCATCCGCCACGCCCATTTCCACATCGCCGAGCCCGCCTTTCGCGCCGGCGAGCATGATTTCCGCCAGGTCTCCATCGAGCAGGGGCAGTACGGCCTGGGTTTCCGGGTCGCCGAAACGGCAGTTGAACTCGACCACCTTCGGACCGTCGGGAGCCGCCATGATGCCGGTGTAGAGAAGCCCACGGTAGGGCGCTCCCTCGGCCGCCATGCCGTCAAGCGTGGGTCTCAGAATCTCCTTCTCGACACGCGCCAGGAGCTCCGGTGTGACCAGGGGCGCGGGGGCATAGGCGCCCATGCCGCCGGTATTTGGGCCGGTATCGCCCTCCTGGACGCGTTTGTGATCCTGGGAGGAAACCAGCAGACGGTAGGACTCACCGTCGCAGACGGCGAATATGGATGCCTCCTCGCCCGTCATGTTCTCTTCGATGACCACGGTCCCGCCGGCGTCGCCGAAACGTCGCTCGACCATCATGTCCGAGAGTATCCTCTTCGCCTCGTCGGGACCGGACGCATAGACGGCGCCTTTTCCCGCCGCCAGCCCGCTGGCCTTGATCCACATGTCGCTTTTCAGCGACCCGGCATAATCAGCCGCCCGGTCGAAGGAATCGAAGGTCTCGAACGCCGCCGTGGGGATGCCGTATGTCTTCATCATCCGCTTGGAAAAGGCTTTCGAACCCTCGATGCGGGCCGCCCTGCCGGACGGACCGAACGCAGTGATACCGGCCTCTTCGAGGATGTCGACGATTCCCAGGCAGAGGGGCGCCTCGGGACCGACAACCGCGAGATCGATCCCCTCGCCGACCGCGAATTTCACGAGCGCCGTCACATCCTCGGCCCCGACGGGCACGCAGGTTGCCATGTCCTCCATGCCGGCGTTTCCCGGTGCGGCATATATCTTTTCAACGCGGTCGCTCCGGGCGAGTTTCCAGGCAAGCGTATGCTCACGGCCGCCCCCTCCGACAACAAGTACCTTCATTGCGCTTTCCTTTCGGGTTCGCTGCTCTATGTTTGAATCTTTGTACGCACTGAGCCGGTCATTCGCCACACCCCATCCCTTATGACATTCACTCGAGAAGCCCGATCTCCCGCAGGAACCGGTCCTTTTTCCGCCAGTCTTTTCTCACACGGACGTGGAGATCGAGAAAGACCTTCCGCCCCAGGAACTCCTCCACGGCGGTGCGGGCGCTGCTGCCGATGGCCTTGATCATCGCGCCGCGCTTTCCGATGAGCATGCCTTTCTGGGAATCGCGCTCGACCAGGATGGTCGCGGTTATGACCGTGATCGCTTCCTTCTCTTCGAATCCCTCGATCATGACGGCGGTGGCATAGGGGATTTCCTGTTCCATCGCAAGGAACACGGCCTCCCGTATCAGTTCGGCGGCGAAGAACCGCTCGGGTTCCTCGGAGATCATGTCTTCCGGGTAGAGCTTGGGGCCCGCCGGAAGCAGATCGAGGATCAGGCCCAGCAGCTCGCCGGCGCCGTCACCGTCGGCCGCCGATACCGGCACGACCTCGCAGCCGGAGAAAACGGTGGAGACCTCGTCGATGATGGGCAGGAGCCTGTGTTTCTTCAAAACATCTATCTTGTTGAGCGCCACCACCGCTTTGCGTCCCGCAAGGCGTTCGGAAAAGGATTTCAGCGCCGGATGGAGCGTGTCACGGTATGCCGCCGCATCGATGATCACGAGGAGCACATCGGCCTCGCGTACGGCGTTCTCGATATAGGAGGCCATCACCTCCTGCATGCGGTAGCGGGTCTTGAGAATGCCGGGCGTATCGATGAACATGATCTGGTACCCGTCTTCGGACAGGATCGTGGTGACATTCCGGCGTGTCGTCTGCGGCTTGGGCGTCACGATCGACACCTTCTCCCGCATGTACCTGTTGACAAGGGTCGATTTCCCGGCATTGGGAAGACCGACAATGGCGACATATCCGCACACATGGTCCATCTCCGGGCCGCCGGCACCCATGTTTTTCTCATCCTGCATGACTGCTCCGTTCAATTACGGGGATCCCTCACGGTCATTCGACCCGTGGCATCGTCCCCATCGTCTCTTCCAATATAATACATGAACCGCCGGAGACCAGAGGAAAGCTGAAAAAGGCCGTCCTCCCGTTTCCGAAAGAACGGCCTTTCAATGCAGGCGCCCGCAAGCGACGCGCCTATTCCTTCTTGAGCACGGCGAAGAAACGGTTGCCGCCGCGATAGACATACAGAAGAATGGAATCCTTCTTTCCATATTCACGCGTGAAGTCCGAAACGCTTCCGATCTTCTGTTTGTTCGCCTCGAGAATCACGTCTCCGGGATTCAGCCCGCTGTCCGCGGCGGGACCCGAAGGCTCCACCTCGATGACCACCACGCCGCCGGTAATGTCATCCGGGATATTGAACTGGTTGCGTACAGCCTCTCCGAGAGGAGCCACGGTGAAACCGTCGAGGGTCTCGCTGGAGCCGCCTCCCCCGGAACCACTTCCTCCCATGGATGCCAGCTCTTCGTTTCCCGGACGGGCGCCGAGCTTGACCGTGAGGGTCTTCCTGCGGCCATCGCGGAATACCGTGACGGCGACGGTCCTGCCGGGTCCGAGCATCGCGACATGATTACGGAGTTCGTTTACGTTTTTCATGACTGTGCCGTCAATGCTCAGGATGACATCCTGGGAGTGGAACCCCGCCTGTTCCGCGGGACTGTCCTCCATCACACTGGTGACGAGAACGCCGTCGGCCGAGGGCAGCTCGAGAGCTTCGGCCAGGTCGTAGTCGACATCCTGGATTCCCACGCCGAGCCATCCCCGCACGATCTTGCCGTCCTCGATCAGCTTGTCCATGATCGCTCGCGCCATGTTGGTCGGGATGGCGAACCCGATGCCCTGATTGCCGCCGGATCTGCTGGCGATGGCAGTATTGATGCCCACGAGCTCACCCTTGAGATTGATGAGGGCACCGCCTGAATTTCCGGGGTTGATCGCCGCGTCGGTCTGAATGAAGTCCTGGTAGTTGGCGATGTGAAGATTGGAGGTGAAGCTCCTGCCCTTCGCTGAGACGATGCCCATGGTCACCGTATGGCTCAAACCGAACGGATTTCCTATGGCGATCACCACTTCACCGAGCCTGAGCCTGTCCGAGTCCCCGATGGATATGGGAGTGACGTTCCTCACATCACCCTTGAGCTTGATCACTGCCAGGTCCGTCTCGGGATCGGTACCCAGGATATCCGCGTCGAATTCCCGCTCGTCGTGCAACATCACCTTCACGTCCTCGGCATCCTCGACGACGTGGTTGTTCGTGAGAATCACACCGTCATCGCTCACGATCACACCCGACCCCAAGCTCGTGGCCTTTCGCTCCGAAGGCTGTTCGCCGCCGTCGGGACCGAAGAAACGCCTGAAAAACGGGTCGTTGAACAGCGGATTGTTCGCCCGGGGATTTTTCACGGGCCTGGTGGAAGAAATATTGACCACGCTGTCTATGCTTCGTTCCGTCACATCCGCTATGGTGCCGTCTTCGAGTATCTGGGCATGCGCCGTTCCGGGGATGGCTGCTGTAACAGGGTTGAACGCCTGACCACGCCGTACAAGATCATCGCCGTCCTGACCGAAAAGCACGATCACGGCTCCGGCTGACAACCCGAACACGGCAGCAACGATGAGTATTTTAATGGTTGAGAATTTCATGATGCTCCCTCCTTTTTTAATGAAGCGTTCGTATCATCGAAGGAATGTAGTGCAAAGCCCGTGCCATCGCGGGATTATTCATGCAAATCATTGCCGGTCAAGCCAGTTGTAACATCAAAGGAGAGGAGAGAAAACCGGCCGAAAGAAATATAGTTCAACAAGCCTGCCATTATGGCAGAATGAGCCTTGCAGTGAAGACATATTCTCTTGTGTGTACAGAGAGACGGTTATGACCGGTCGATGGTTTAACGCTGATCAGAAAAGGATATCGAGGGAGATGCGGTGGGTGCTGTCGAGGTCCCGGTGCGAGAGAAAGGCATAGTCGAGGGATGTCGAGGAAATGAGCGGGAGGCGCTCGATACCCACACCGAAGGTGCCGTTGCCGGAAGTCGAGCCCAGCCTGAAAGCGATGATGTCGCTCATGATATACTCGAGTCCAATATTCATCGTGTCGATGCCCTTTGTCTCCGGGGAATCCCCGAAAAAGAGCATGGAGGCCGAGACGATGGCCTCGCCGCCCACCACGGGAACTTCGGAAAGATAGGCGAACCCGGCGTCGAGGGTGGGGGCGATACGGTCGTTCGAACGGCCGTCCCAGGCGATGGTCGTCCCGGTGGCGTCTCGCAGCAGCGCCGCGGCCCTCCAATGGCGGGAAATACGGTACTTCGCGCCCAGGTCGAGGCCATAGCCCCATGCCGTGTCGGGGCCCACGGATCGTCGGATTATCTTCACGGACGCGCCCGCGTCGAGCCTGTCGGTAAAACGTTTCCCTCCCGAAACAAAGAGGGCGTAGTCGGCGGCATCCTCACGGGACGCCACCTCGACACGGTTGGAATCGCTGAGGGCTTTCGAAGGGTCCCAGAGACGGGTGTACTTGATGTTCCCGACTCCCAGATGAACAAGGCCGAGTGCGCCATAAAAATCGCCGGAAACCCTCGAGGCGGCGGTGATCGTGTTATAGTTTTCCAGGCCGCCGAACTGCTCCGAATGCATGACATTCACCTGGCGCGACGAAAGCCCCGCAAGTCCCGCCGGATTGTAGTATGCCGCCGTAGCGTCATCTGCGACAGCGACGGAGGCGCTTCCCATGCCCAAGGCCCGTGCGCCCGAACCGAGAGTGAGAAAGTCGCCCGCAAACTTCTCGGCCGCGACGCTTCCGCCGGGACTGGATACGATACACACCAGCACAACGAGGCAGACCGCGCCCATCGTGTGCATGCCGCTGCCGCACAATGTATATCTTTGATTCATACCATTCCGCCCCGTCAGGCCTGTTCAACCAGAAGTATCTGAATATCCATCACGTTCGTTCCCGTGGGGCCTGTTTTGATAAGGCCGCCCGTCTTTTCGAGATAGGCATACGAGTCGTTCCGCTTGAGAAAATCTTCGATCTCCAATTGCATCGATTCTCCCGTACGCATCGTGCCGCCGTCGACAATCCCCCCTGCGGCATCGGTCG
>CAYNWJ010000005.1:0-12612 GCA_964400815.1 uncultured bacterium | reverse complement strand
TCCCGTAGCCAAGGCCCCGGCAGCATCGGTAGGGCCGTCGGTGCCATCGGTTCCGCCGCTCAGAAACACGCATCCTTTTCTGCCGGCCATGTGTTTCGCGGCTGAAAGGGCCATTTCCTGGTTGCGGCCTCCCCGGCCTCCGCCCCTGACAGTGACCGTGGTCTCGCCGCCCGCCAGAACGCAGGCCGGCGGTGCGATGGGACGGCCGGACGCCTGTATTTCCGACGCCACAGCGGCGAACATGTTCCCCATTTCCCGTGCTTCGCCTTCGAGAACGGTCGTGAGAACAACGGTATCGTATCCCCGTTCTTCGGCGGCCCGGGATGCGGCTCCCACGGAAAGAGCGTTGTTTCCCACGACCGAGTTGACGACATTCGTCAGGTATCCGTCGTCCGGCTTGGCGGTCTCAGGGATGTTTCCATCGGCGCCGTCCCGGAGCCTGTGCATGACGGCATCCGGAAGCCTGCCGCCGAGCTCGTAGCGTTCGACTATGTCGAGACAATCTGCGTATGTGCTGCCGTCGGGAGCTGCCGGTCCCGACGCGATGGTGTCCAGCCTGTCGCCGATGACATCGGACATGATCAGGACATGAAGCCGTCCCGGATGGACTATGCGGGCCATGCCGCCGCCCTTGATGCGCGAGAGGTGTTTGCGCACGGCGTTCAGCTCGCCTATGGAGGCCCCCGCTTCGAGAAGCAGCTTCGTCACCAGTTGTTTTTCCTCCAGGGAGATACCGTCCGGTGGAGCGGGCGTGAGGGCCGAGCCGCCGCCGGAGAGCAGGCAGAGAATAAGGGTGCGCTCATCCGCCCCTTCGAGCATGTCGAGGATGCGGCGCGTTCCCTCCACACCGGCCCCGTCGGGCACCGGATGACCGCATTCATGAACGTGGATGCGTTCCAGTGGAAGAGCGTGATCGTATTTCGTGTTGACCCAGCCCCGATCGATCCTGTCACCGAGACGCTGCTCCACCGCCTGGGCCATGCGCGGAGAGGCTTTGCCGGCCCCGACGACCACGATGGAATCGATATCGTCGAACGGATACCGCACACCGTCCACGATCAATGCGTCATCGCCGCAATCCATGACCGCACGCACACGCTCGCAGGGATCCGCGGCGCGAACGGCTGCATCGAAAATTTCGAGAGCGTCCTTGCGAAGATCGAGCATTGACAGTCCTTTTTGCTGGATGGGTCACCAGACGGTCACACATCGAGTTCCGCGGACCTGGCGCCTTCCGCTTCGATGCCGGAAAGCAGCGGATCGATCTCGGCCCCGATGAATTCGAGCACCTGTTCAGGCGCCCGGCCGATGTAGAGTTCGGGACGCATGATCTCATCGAGTTCCGCCCGGTCGAGATTGAACGCGGCGGATTCGCGGATTCTGTCGATGAGATCGTTGCGGGCGCCGTCACGCTTGACACGGTCCCCGGCCTCCTGGGCGAGCCTGCGTATCTCCTCGTGGAGCGCCTGACGGTCACCTCCCTTGCGCACGGCTTCCATGAGGATGTTTTCCGTGGCGATGAACGGCAGTTCCGACTCGATGCGCGCGGCTATGACCTTCGGATAGACGACCAGGCCGGAAGTGACATTGGCGGCCAGACGGAGACAGGCGTCCGTGGCGAGGAACATCTGCGGCAGCGCAAGACGCTTGTTGGCGGAATCGTCCAGGGTCCGTTCGAACCACTGTGTGGCCGCGGTGACAGCCGGGCTCGATTCGAGGGAGATGACGAACCGCGCCAGCGAGGTCAGCCGTTCCGAACGCATGGGATTGCGTTTGTAGGGCATGGCCGAGGAGCCCACCTGGCTCGAGCCGAACGGTTCCTCCATCTCCTTCAGATGGGAGAGGAGTCGGAGATCGTTCGAGAACTTCGAAAGGGACTGGCATATGCCGGAAAGCACGGCCGCAGCGCGGGAGTCGGTCTTTCGGGTGTAGGTCTGGCCGGTCACCGCGAATGTGGCGTCGAAACCGAACGCCTCCGCCACAAGGGAATCGAGACGCTTCACCTTTTCATGGTCGCCGTCGAAAAGATGGAGAAAGGACGCCTGGGTCCCGGTGGTGCCCTTAACACCCCTGAAGCGAAGGGTCTCAAGCACATGGCAGAGATCATGATAATCGATCACCAGATCCTGGAGCCAGAGGCAGGCGCGCTTGCCCACGGTTGTGAGCTGGGCCGGCTGGAAGTGTGTGAAACCCAGGGTGGGCAGCGATCTGTATTCATGCGCGAAGTCCCGGAGATTCGCAATGACGCCGGCAAGCTTCTCCCGGACCAGGACAAGGCCGTCCCGCATCTGGACGAGATCGGTGTTGTCGCCCACGTATGCCGAAGTCGCGCCCAGATGTATGATGGGACGGGCGGCGGGACAACGGTCGCCGAAGGTGTGTATGTGGGCCATAACGTCATGCCGGAAGGTCTTTTCGTACCCGCGCGCCGCATCGAAATCGATGGCATCCACGGCGGCTTCCATTTCGGCGATCTGTGCGTCGGTGATGGACAGGCCCAGCTCCTTCTCGGCCCGGGCAAGGGCGATCCAGAGCCTGCGCCAGGTGGTGAACTTCGTCCTGTCGGAGAACAGGGCGCTCATCTCCGGCGAGGCATACCGGCTCACCAGGGGATTGTCATAGCTATCGAGGGAATGGTCCATTTCAGAACAACCTGATTTTGAATTGCATGTCTTTCGTGTATTTTCCCGGATTCCGTTTGAAATCGGTAACGAATGAGTCGATATGTGCGTTCGTCCTGCGGAGCTCGTCATAGAGATCGTCGGACTTCACCAGCTTGCCGAGTGTGCCCTCCCCCGATTCCATATACCGGGACAGCGTGTCGACGACTGTCGAGAGGTTCTCGAATTCATCCAGCGCCACGGTAATCCTGTCGGACGTACGGCGAAAACTCGCAAGCGCCTCGGCGAAACGGTCGTCGTTCGTGGCGATGAACTGCTCGAGTTCCTGCGCCGAGGACTCCAGGCTCCCGATGGAGCTTTTCAGCGGCTCCCTGTTCTCTTGGGCTATCGCCTGATAGACATCCACCGCCTCACGCATTTTATCGAGGGTCTCCTCGAATGAGCCGGTCAGCCCGGCCAGATCGAGGTCATTGTCCAGTTTTTTCGTGATGGCCCGGAGATTAAAGAGCACTTCGCCCGCGGCGGTAAGCAGATCGCCGAGCCCCGATCCTCCGGAACCCCGATGAACCAACGAGGGATCGATGGTTCCGGAAGACTCCCCCGGCTCGATGACCAGCATCTTGTCTCCCATCATGCCCACATCCTCGATCATAAACTTCGTGTCGGCAGGGATACGGATCGTTGTGGGAACGGAAAAGGACACATGAGCCTCGTTATGTTCACCCAGCGACACATCCTCGATCTCACCCACCTTGATGCCGGAAATGGTGACCGGATCGCCGGCATAAATGCCCCGCGCATCGTCGAAGGCCACATGCAGGGTCGTCCGTCCCACCATGGGATTGTATTGCTTGACCCAAAGGATGCCTCCGAAAAAAATAACGACGGCGAGTATCGAGGTTACCCCCACCTTGATCTTTGTCGCAAAAGAAGAACCCATTTCTGTGCAATCCTCACAGACGGGAGAGTATGTCGATTTTGTCGGAACCCGGGACATCGCGGAAATCGAGATTCACTCCCATGTTCCGAAGACCGCGCAGATACCGCTCGTCATCGCTGTCAAGAAAGATATAATCGAGTATCTCGCGTTTGCCCGATGTGGAATGCATGCCGCCGATATTGAGATTACCCAGTCTGGCGCCGTGCTCGATCACGATGAATGCATCCTTCGGGGATTCGAAGAGGACATAGGAAGGCCGGGGGTCGTTCTGAAGTTCGTTTATCGCGGCGGGAGCTTCGTCCACGCTGACCACATCGCCCGAAAAGGACTCGGGAAGGGATGCGAGACAGAGGTCCCTGTGCCACTCCGAAGACGCCACATCGTCCGACACGACCAGGATGATCTCAGGTGTGAGCTTCGGACACCAGCCCTCGGTCACCTGGCCGTGAATCAATCTGTCATCTACGCGGGCGAGTATGATTGACATGAAACCTCCGGCATCGAAGCGCGATACGGCGATCAGTCCACCCGGACGCCTCTTTTGGCATCGGTTTCCAGTATTTTCGAAAGCTCGTCGACGCCGTGCTTGTCGCGCTTGTGAACAAAAGATATGATCATGGGCAGATTGACGCCCGCGACGACATGCGAGACATTTCTGGCGGCGGTCATGGCGGCCCGCCAGCAGGAACCGCCGAAAAGATCGACGAAAAGAATGATGTCGTCCGCCGCGCTTTCCTCGATAGTGTCCCGTATTCTTTCGGTCAGTTCCGCGGTGGAAAGCCCCTCGTTGGAGAGGCAGGAAAGCCCCTCGATGTCACCGGAGATACAAAGGGCCGCATCCATGATGCCCCGTCCGAAGGAACGGTGGGCGATGATTATGCCTCCCGTCATCTCGTTCCCCTTGATTCGTTCGACCTGATCCGTTCCAGCTGTCTACGGGCGAGGTCCTGCGCCGCATTGAAACCGTGCGTCTTGAGCAGATGGTTGAGGGCGATCGATTCCACGATCACGGCGACATACTTTCCTGGATAGATGGGAATCTCCACCTTGGAAATGTCCACATCGAGTATCGTCGAAATCTTCTCGTCGAGACCCGTGCGGTCGATGGCCCTGCTCGAATCCCAGTCCACGAGCTGGACCTCGATTTCGATGCGTTTCTGTTTCCTGATGGCGCGGATGCCGAACATCTTCTGAACATCGACGATACCGACACCGCGGATTTCGAGCATGGACTGTGTCAGTTCGTTCGAGGTCCCCACGATGATGCCGCGCGACTTCCGGTAGACATGAATGATGTCGTCCGCGACAAGACGGTGCCCACGCTCGATCAGGTCCAGGGTCACCTCACTCTTGCCGATCCCCGCCCGGCCGGTGAACAAAAGTCCCATGCCATACACATCGACGAGAGAACCGTGAATGGTCGTGGTGGGCGCGAAAATATCCTCGAGATAATAGCTGTATAGATGAACGAACTGCGTCGTCGTGAGAGAGGAAATGACGAGCGGTATGCCGTTCGTGTTGCAGAGGTCCACGATGTCAGCTTCCGGTTCGATCCCGTTGGTGAAAATGATACACGGCAGGTCGAACTGGCAGATGATCTCGAAAGCGGCGGTCCGCTCATCTTCCGGCAGGGTCTGGAGATAGAGAAGCTCCGTATTCCCGATCAACTGCACCCTGTTGTAGGTAAACAGATCGACAAATCCGCTGAGCGCCAGTCCCGGACGGTTCAGCTCGGGGGAAATGATGACACTGGCGATTCCCGTCTCCCCTGCGATCAGCTTCAGACCGAGACGCGTCGTATTTTCCAACAGGAACTTTTCGACCGTTATACCACCCACATCCGTTCCCCGCTCATTCTGTTTCGTCGGTGATTTCGGGCTGGAGCACTTCTTGCTCCTTCAGGGGAGGCTGCACACGATGGTCGCTGATCTTGTCCTTGAGCTTCTTCAATTGCTTCTTCGCCTTTTCAACCGCTGAGTCGAAGGCTTTTCCCGCATCGAAATCCTGATCACTCGCCCGGAGCGTGTGTCCCGGTATATGAATAAGAACTTCCGCTTTCACATTCGAATTCTGGCGGTCAATCGTTATGTCGCCGTTTATTATGTGATTGTGGTACTTCGAAAGCTTCAGCACCTCTTCGATCGCTTGTTCCTTGAACTGCTCGGTGGATTCATCGTGTCTGCATGTAAACGAAACATCGAAATCATAGATTTTGGACATGGCGGATCTCCGTTAATTGATTCATTTTCAGAACGATTAACATCAAGTGCATTTCACGATCAGGGGCCGGAATGCGCACATCGCCGGCCGTTCCGAGAATTGGACCTCCCGGCGATAAAAAACCGGATTCCCTGATATCGATCCGGTGGTTGAAACGTTCATATATTTATGAGGCGGAAATGAGCGCGCCCCCGCAAGACCCTGGATTCCGATCCGTTCCCATCCGCACATCCTCTTTTCTGAGGACCGAAAGCTGCATACAACTACGCAATAAAGATACAAAAAAAGTGATAATCTCACAACCGCTTTTTCATCACACGATCGCTGTGACAATCCGTCGTCCGCTCCGGGGATCATTCGCCATTCAGCGCCCGGAAAGCACGGCTCACCGCTCCCGGATCATCGGGATCGAACATGATCCGGACCGTATCCGCCCCCTCCGGCGGGACCACGCCCATCCGGTCGTTCACGGCGTCGGCGATGATCACCGGAGATGCTTTCCCCGGCGGAAGGTCGGATCTTGTGGCGGCGATACCCCCCGGCGTTCCCGGCTGCGTGACGATAAAATAATCCGCGTTCATTCCCATGTCCGGGACGGGCAGCGCGATACCGATCAACGCCCCGGGTCCGAGAATGTCCCGGCTCTCGTCCGGTGACGCGTCCTCCACCCCGAGTTCGACACCGTCCGCCCCCGCGGAACGGGCGATATCGGGACGGGAGGAGACGAGCGCCATGATCCCGGCAGACGCGCAGGCGGCGGCGAAGGCCCGCGAGCGGTCGATCATGTCCCTTCCGGCCGGCCGGATATCATGGAGACACACGGCGGACCCTCCGGACGGGCCGATGACTTCAACCGCCCCCGTCAGTTCTCCGGCAGTCATGCCGGATGCGTTCAATCCCACATACACACCCGACCGCAAACGATCGAGCGAATCCTGTCTCACGAGAAGGGCGACGAGATCGCGTTCGATGTCATACAAGGCGAACCGGCAGTCCTTTGCCCGGGAAGAATCGAGCGCGGGCAGGCATTTTGAGCATTCCTCGAGCGTGCGGAGGGCCTCCTGCGCACGGCGCGCATTGGATCGGACGACAGACAGGAGATCATCACGCCGTGATTCGGAATCCGTTTCTCCTTTACGGAGAACATCCCGTCCGGCGGCGCGGGCGAGTATGGCCCGGTTTGCGAGATCGGAATCGTTTATGAGAAGAGACGCGGTGTCGTGGCGAAGCCGTTTCAGCCGTCCGGTCATCTCCACATCGTCGAAGATCATCCGCGCCGTATCCTCCAGGACACGCAATCCCTCGAGCGTCCGGTTGAACGCGGCATCGACCATGCGGAGAATTTCACGGGTATGATTCACCGGAAAAGACCTGTTTGCGGTATGGAATGAGGCGGTAAACCGTAAAAAAACGCGGGGAAGCTATTCATCGGAAAAATTGGTGAGGTTCAGATTGACATGCCCCTCGCTCTTTTCCGAGACGATCTTGACCTTCCACCCCTGGACTGTTTCTCCATGTATTGTAATAGATTTCGGAATTTTTTCGAGAACCTTCGTATTCGGATTGAGGCCCGAGCACTTCCCCTCCAGGTCGCGGCAGAAAATCCATTCGGTTCCCTTGTCGGTATTCTCCTGTGCCATTTTTCATGCTCCTTGAAATGATAACATTCGATCAGGATGGATCCCTGAAAAACGCAGGATACATCCGTCTCGTATTCTTTCGACTCATGTAGCTGTAAACGAGTTCCATGAATATCCCGACATCGCGGTCCAGATCCGAATTGACACCGTCGAAATAGAAAATCCTGGCCGGGATGTTGTTGTGATCGCGGGAAAACGCCGGATATACCGCCTCCGTCACAATGCCGTTCATGCAGGAAAAGGGGCTGATGTCGAGAATGCCGTCGGCGCCCTTGTCGTGGCAATAGACCGCACGGCCGATGCTGAGAGCCATTTCTCCGAGGGCCCCGGTCGCCGGGAGATAGGGCTCACCCAGCTCTACGATCACATCGGTGTTCGCGGGTTCCTCATAACCGATGAAATCCTCGTGGAACGGCTCGATGAGACGGTGTTCGTCACGTTTCATGAAACGTTGCTTGAGCTTTGTCTTGATCATTTCGAGAGACAGGCCCAGGCCCTTTCTCTTCAGGTTCGACATGCGGCTCCAGTCCGTGTATACCACCCATTCCGAGACATCCGCAAGCCACGCCTCGGCGCCGTATTCCTCCAGTTTGCGGATGATGTTCTCGTTCGCGAAGTGGTTGTGCCGGCAGAAAATCTCACCCACCACCGCAATGAGGGGCTTCCCTTTCACATAATCGGCGTCGACGCCCCGAAATGCCTCATGGGAAACAGCAAGACGCTCGCGGACCTCCCTGAAAAGGCTGCCGTATGTGATGCCGGGCTTCTCGAAAATACGCTCGTGGGCGGCCAGTTCCTGCTCGTACACCCTGTCGGCGGCGCCTTTTTCACGTTCGTAGGGACGGGTTTTCAACAGCATCTTGCGAAGAATATCCGCCGCCAGAAGACCGATCCACGCCATGCGGTAAAACGTGAGCCCATCGCCGGAAATCCCCTCATACCCATTGCCTGAATTGGGGTTGACGATCATGACATCGTCCTCCCCCCGCTTTTTGAGCACGTCCTCGAGAGCCGGCCAGTATTGACCGAAACGGCAGGGACCATGGGCCGTCGGCATGAAAAAGGCCGTTCGTTCGGGATCGTAGTCATCTCGCTCGGTGACCTTCAGATAATCGCCGAGTGTGATCTTCTTGGGCAGACACTCGTCCCCTTCCGAATACATGGAACCGAGCTCGAGCGTCCTGTGGTCGGATGGCGGCGTGACACGCGCCTCGATCCCCAGGGAACGGAACGTGGCGGAGAGGAGCCTGGCGGCGGAACGGGTCATGGGATGGACATACATCGTCCGGCCGTCGAGCTTCTTTTTCTTCTCATTTTTCACTGTGTCGCTCAAGAGCGTAAGAACCCCTTCGAGTCGAGATAGGCCTCGCACCTGGTCATCATGCCGGCATCGTTCGAATGGCCGTCGAACTGGAGCACAAGAAACGGCCTGCCGATGGCCGTGCGAACGAATTGCTTGATAAAGGAATCGGGGCCGCATTTGAAATTGGTTATATAGATTATGTCGAACCGTGGATCATCGGCCAGTTTCACCGCGGTCTGGAGAATCCGTCTGCCGTAATTCCAGTACATGTTGTTGTTGACATGCTCGATGGACACGCCCCGCACATCGAAAAAATCCATGGGTATGACATTGATGCCGAAGGTCGCGCTCAGTTTCGAGGCCACGGAGAGATTGATGGAACGGTCATAGATGTTGTAGGGACGCCCGACGAGAACGATTGCCTTCTCGTTGGCCTCGCGCACCGTTCGCAGAGCCTTTTCGCCTTCGTTCAGAAGAGCCGCACGGAATTGTTCCTGTGCACGATAGGCCGTATCGACCGCTTCGTCCGATACCCTGCGTGATACCCCGAGCCGCTTCATTGTGTCGTACAACTGGCGTTTGACAACCTTCTCCCCGTCGCGGAAATGTACGGTAGGCTTCAGAATACGCTTGCTCCGGGACTGGAATGCCGGGCAGTGCTCCGCCACGAACGGCAGTGTCGATCCCCACACGCAGACATAGGACTCGTTGTCCGTGAACTCGGTTTCAGAATTGATGATGTTGGGAAGCCAGACATAATCCACGTTCTTCTCGAGCAGGGTGCGTATATGACCGTGGCTTACAGTGATGGGATGACAGGGCTCGGCGACGACGGCGTCTATTCCCCGGTTCGCCACAACCGAGTTCGTCGGCTCCGAAAGATAGGTGCAGAACCCGCAGGCGGTCAGATACATGTCGAAGAAGGGGAACCTGTCATAGGTGTACATGCACATCGGAATGCCGATGACGGGTCCCGGTTTGCCGTTGTTCTCATAGGTTTTGCGGAGCAGGGTGTCCCTGATTTTCTGCAGGTCGGGTATCACGGGGGTTTTCAGGACTTTCTTGCGGGTCCGGTACTTTTCCGAACACTTGTCGCCCCAATAGGTCTTCTCGCCGTCAACGGTGAATTCCTGGATATTACAGAAATTCGTGCACCCCCGACAGGTGAATTCACGCAGACTGTATTCGATCCGGGAAAGGTCGAATCCCTTGAACGTGGTCCGGTTCCCCGTGGCCTCCATTTTTCTTTTGGCGAGGAGCGCGACGCCGATCGCGCCCATGACACCGTTGTGGGGAGGCACGATGATCTCTTTTCCGGTGATGCGGGCGAACGCCGCCGCCACGGAATCGTTGTATGCCGTGCCGCCTTGGAAGAAAATGGTGTTCCCTATCCTGCGGTCGCGCACCACACGGTTGAGGTAGTTGTAGACCACCGAATAGGCCAGTCCCGCGATGATATCGGGTTTTTCCGCGCCGCGAAGCAGATAGTTGTTGACATCCTTCCCCATGAAGACGGTGCAGCGCTCGCCCAGACGGTTCGGGTTCTTCGACGAAAAGGCAATATCCGAGAATTCCCCGACAATGTTGACATCCAGTTCTTCCGCCTGCTCTTCCAGAAAAGAGCCCGTCCCGGCGGCGCAGGCATCGTTCATGGTGAAGTCCACCACGATGCCGTCCTCTATGGAAATGAACTTCGAATCCTGCCCGCCTATCTCGAAAATGGTGTCCACGTCCCGATCGAGCATCGAACGGCTGATGTGCAGCGCGCCTGTCTTGTGGGCGGTGATCTCGTCGTTGATGGTGTCCGCGCCGATAAGAATGCCGATCAGCTCCCTGCCGGATCCGGTGGTCCCCACACCGGCCACGTCGATATTCCCGCCTATCTCGCGCTCGATCTCGCGGAGGCCCTCGCCGACGACCTCGATGGGGCGGGCGCGTGTCCTGGTATAGATTTCCTTGAGGACGGCGCCGTTTTCATCGACGGCGACCAGATTCGTGCTCACACTGCCGATGTCGATGCCGAGGTAGGCGCGGACACGGTCTTTCCCTCGGGGAATCTCGGCTTCGACCGTCTTCTCCCGGAGAAGCGTGACATTGTCGAGTGTCAGGGGGGACATGAAGTCTGCCCGAGACTCGTGTTTCGCGGGCAGCCTCTCGGTGGTGTGATCATCACGGCGTGTATCCGCCCTGACCGCCCTGATGCCGGAGCCGATGGCGGGAAACCAGTTCATGGCTTCCGGCACGACGATATCATGCTCATCGAGATCGAACACCTCGCGCAGGGCCTCCACCATCCCCCGGTTCATCGAAACACCGCCGATGAATAGAACGGGAGGAACGATCTTCCTGCCCCGGGTGATGGCGCCCTTGAAGTTACGGGCCACAGCGTTGCAGAGACCCCTGAGGACCTCGTCCGGCTGGTATCCCCGCTGCTGGGCATGGATCATGTCAGATTTCGCGAACACCGAGCAACGGCCGGCGATCTGGGCCGCCTTCGATGCATTCGCCACCACATCGCCGACATCGGCTATGTCATACTTGAGGCGGGATGCCTGCTGATCCATGAAGGAGCCGGTTCCGGCGGCGCAATCGCCATTGGTGCCATAATCCATGATCCCCAGGGGATCAGAGTCACCGGTCCTGCCGAGAAGGATGTATTTCGAGGTTTCGCCGCCCATTTCGAAAATGGTCCGGGCGCCGGGGAAACACTCATTGACCGTTTCGGTTATGGCCGCAAACTCATTCAGAACGGGAAAACCGAATCGGTTCGCGGCAAGCTTTCCTCCGGAACCCGTCGCGATCACATGGGGATCGTCGCGGCCCGCGGCCTTGCGCACAACGCCGAGCATTTCTGAACACGTCTCGACGGGGCGTCCTCTGTTCCGGCGGTAGGATGACAGAGCGATGGAATAACCGGACGAGCATCCGGCGGAAGGAGCAAAGAAATCACCGCGGTCCACGAGCGCATCGACCGCCGCGCCATCAGCTCCGTCCGCGACAACCGCGATCTTGATGCTGATGGAACCAATATCGACACCGATACCGAGAGCCATGATAACCCTCTTCAGCCCAACAGGTGAGCGGGATAAAAATGACATGCCAAACGTACCGAAAACCCGGACCCATGTCAACCACTAAGAGGGCGGGTCCATGAAATACATAACGGACAGCTTCCCGTACAGCCTAATAGAACAACTCCGCCAGCGCCGTCAGGAATCCACCTTTGAAACGGTTATATCCTTCTGGGACTGGTATTTACCCTTTTTGTCCGCATAGGACCGCCCGCAGGGGCCGTCGCCGCCGAGAAAAAGAACCTGGGCAATTCCCTCGTTCGCATACAGCCTTACGGGATGGCTGTTGGTGTTGATGATCGAAATGGTGACATAGCCTTCCCATTCTGGCTCGAAGGGCGTGACATTCACAATAACCCCGCAGCGGGCATATGTCGATTTGCCGAAGGTTATCGTGATGACATCACGGGGAATCCTGAAATACTCGACCGAACGGCCCAGCACCGCCGAATTGGGCGGCATGGTGAAAACATCAGCGGTCACATCGGTGAAGGCGTCGACGGTCACCTGTTTCGGGTCGAGTTCCCCCCCGTCCTCGAAAACCTTGAACGAGCTCGATATGCGCATATCATAACCATACGACGAAAGGCCGTATGAAATCAAGCCTTTACGTGATTCTCCCTCGGCGAAAGGCTCGATCATTCCGTGTTCGAGCGCCATCTTTCGTATCCAGACATCGGGCTTCACCATGCCTGTTCAGCTCCGTTTCCCGGCCCGCCTCTTATCGGTGGCCGTTGATGTGACATGCTCAGCGGTCATTTATTTAGGTAATTGCGTCACTCGTGACACTTGTTAAATAGTGAACATCGCCCTGTCA
>CAYNWJ010000004.1:0-40212 GCA_964400815.1 uncultured bacterium | reverse complement strand
GGACTTTCTGCTCCAGCGGATACGCTATGACATTACCCGTATGGTCTCGGTTACGCCCCAGGAGCTGGAATCCTGGATCGAGGCGAACAGGGACTCCCTGCCGGAAATCCCCGACCGTTACAAACTCAGCCACATTCTTCTCTACCCCAGGGTTCGGGAAGAGCGGAAGGCGGCCGCGCGGGACACTCTCAGAATGCTCAAGCAGCGCATCGAGGCCGGCGGGGATTTCGCGAAACTCGCGGCTGAATATTCGCATGATCCCGGCTCGGCCGACAATGGCGGATATATCGGTTATATCAGGAGGGGTGAAGGCTACGACGAGGATTTCGTCAATGCGGCTTTCGGCCTGGAAGAAGGAGAAGTTTCCGATATCGTGGAAACCATGCTCGGGTTCCATCTGATCAAGGTAGAGGACATTCTCGGCCAGAGCATCGAGGTCAGGCATATACTCATCCATCTCATGCCCGACGAGCAGGATGTGGAGGCGATCAAGTCCCGTCTTGCCGAAATGCGCGGGAAGATCATTGCGGGGGAGGTCACGTTCGAGGAAATGGCGCGGCAGTATTCCGAGGATGAGAATTCGCGTGAGCTCGGCGGCAGGCTCGACTGGCTCAGCGGTGAACAGGGGATGCAGGATTCCGGTCTTCCGTCGTTCATCGAACAGGCGCGTAACATGAAGATCGGTGAGATTACACAACCCTTCAAGAGCAGGTTCGGGTATCATATCCTGCGTCTCGACGATTATCAGCCGTCCCATCAGGTGAATATCCGCGACGACCGTCAATTGCTCGAGCCGTTGATCAAACAGCAGAAGTTCATCGAAGAGTACGAACGGATCATTCAGGACCTGCGAAGGGATACTTATATCGACATCCGTATCAATTGAAACGGATCCGCGGAAATGCCATATACTGTCACGGAGTCGTCGGCGCGTGAAAAATGAAAACGGTGCTTCAGGAGGTTCGGCCGGTATGGCTCCCGGGCTTCTCAACGAACCATATACCGAACTCGCAGCGCTGTACGACAGAGTGATGGACCACGTCGATTATCGTGCCTGGGCATGCTATATCGATTCCCTGCTCGAACGGTTCGGCGAGAGTACGGAACGCATTCTGGAACTCGCCTGCGGCACGGCCAGCTTTATGCTCGAGCTCGATCGCCTCGGTTATCATGTGACCGGTTCCGATCATTCCCATGCCATGCTCGTCCGGGCCCGTGAAAAGCTCCTCGGGCGGGATATCCCGCGCAGGCTCTTCACCGCAGACATGGATGCTCTTCCTCTCCGCGTGACATTCGACGCCGTTCTCTGTCTCTATGACTCCCTGAACTACCTGACGGACACCGACAGGTTCCGCGCCGCCATCCATGGCGCAGCCGAAGCCCTTGCGCCGGGGGGTCTGTTCGTGTTCGATGTGTGCACGGTCAAGAATTCGGAACTTTTCTTTTCCCACAACACCATATCGGAGGATTTTGGCGATATTCGCTATGAAAGGACCTGCCGCTATGATCGTGTGAAGCATATTCAGGAAAACCATTTCACCATTATCAGGGACGGCCGGAGATTTCACGAAAGCCATTATCAGAGGATCTACCGTCTCGATGAGATCGAGGAAATGATCGCCGGGTCTCCCTTTGACAGGATTGCTCTTTTCAATGACATGACATTTCATCCGGGCTCGGAAGATTCCGAACGGGTTCATTATGTGCTCCGAAGGATGTAGTATCAGAGGACATACTGTGGGAGAAACGGCCGAACGTCATGATTGCGTGATGCGATGATTGTTTTTCAGGATGTCAGCCTCGTGCTGAACAATATAAAGATTCTCGAGGATGTGAGCTTCAGTGTCAGGAAGGGCGATTTCGTATATCTTGTCGGTCCTTCCGGTGCGGGAAAAAGCTCGATCCTCAAGCTCATTCATTTCGACATATTTCCCACCGCAGGCACCGTCAGCGTTCGTGATGTGGAGACGCGGACTTGCAATCGCTCGAAGATTCCCTTCCACCGAAGGTCAATCGGTTTCATATTCCAGGATTATAAACTGCTGAAAGACAAGACCGCTTTCGAAAACGTGGCCTTCACCCTGGAGGTCACCGGCACGAAACGCAAGCTCATCAAGCAGAAATCCCTTCAGGCCCTCCATGTCGTCGGCATGACACATCGCATGAACCACCGCCCCGCCGATCTTTCGGGAGGTGAGTGTCAGAGGGTGGCCATCGCCCGTGCGATCGTCCAGGAGCCGTTCATTCTCCTCGCGGATGAACCGACCGGAAATCTCGACGAGGACAACGCGCGTTCGATTATTGAGCTTCTCGAAAAGATAAATCATTCCGGAACCGCCGTACTCATGGCCACACACCGCGCCGAATTCGCAACACGGAAATCGTCGGGCGTGGTCACCATCGAGGAAGGGAGGATCACCGGATGTACGCGCTGAGAGAGGCTGTCGGCGGTATGCTCCGGACGCCCTATATGAGCGCGGTGTCCATCGTTACGATCACCGTAACGCTGACCGTGCTCTGCGTGTTCGCCATGGTGACGCTTCTTGCGCACGGTTTCATGGAAAAGGTGCGCAAGAGCGAAGAGATAAACATCTATATCGAGGATTCACTTTCCGACGAGGACATGCTTGCGCTCGAGGCGGTGATATCCGCCATGAAGGAAGTCGATTCGACCCGGATCATGAGCAGGGAGGACGCGGCCCGTGAATTCGAGCGCCTCTTCGGGAGTGATCTCTTGCGTGCGGTCGATGAAAACCCCCTGCCGCGATCGATCATTGTCACAATGGGCGAAGGATTCAGGACCTCGACGGACATGGAGCGGGTTGCCGCCAGGATAGAGGATGCCGGTGGGGTCGAATCGGTCGAATACGGGAGGGAATGGATGTCACGGATCGATCTGTTCTTCCTGTTCTTCATTTTCGGGGAACTCGCCCTCGTCCTTCTCGCCGTGGGCTCATGCGTGCTGGTTGTGTCGAATACCATCAGCATGACCATTCTCGCCCGCAGTGAGACCATCGAGATCATGCGCCTGGTTGGAGCGTCGGATGGTTTCATCAGAAAACCGTTCTATGTCGAGGGATTCATACAGGGCCTGAGCGCCGGACTCGTATCCTTCCTGCTGATGTACGGTATCTGGAAATGGCTCCTTCACGCCGTTCCCGACATTTCGGCGTATGTGCATATGCTCGCCTATCCGGCGATCCTCGAGGGGGCAGGGGCGCTTGGAATGGCAGTCATCGTTCCCTTTGGCGCCCTGACAGGGCTGTTGGGAAGCGTGCTGGCCGTTCGGCGGGCTTTGTGAGAAGTACAATCGTCCGTTTGGTGATGTGGTCTGTTACGCTCGGTTGAAACAGGCCCGTGCCCATTGAATGGAAAAACGATTTCAGGTATTTTAAGGATCATTCATGCGTCTGTGTGCCGGAATTTTTTTGTGTGCCGTCGCTGTTCTTCCGGCGGCCCCGTATATTCTTCCGGATCTGCCCGTCCGGTCTGCGTGGGCGGGCGCGGATTCAAGGACAATCGACAGGAAGATCCAGGACCTTCGGAAGGAATACGAGGAGTCGAAGAAAGAACTGGAGGAGCGGAGGAAGCGTCTGAAGGAAAAGGAGGAGGAGCGCAAAAAGGTCCTCGACAACCTGAAACGCTCGGAAAAGGACATCAACGAGCTTCGCAGCACCCTGATCCGTATCAAGGACCAGGAAAAGCGGCTCGACCGCGAGATCGACACCTCCCGCATGCTCTACATGCAGTCGGAGAACGATCTCGAAGCGCGTTCAGACGAGTATGCGGCACGGCTCCGGTCGATGTACAAGCGCCAGCGGATGTCACCGCTTCGCCTGTTTTTCACCACCGGATCGGTCTCCGCGATGATGCGTGGAATCAAGATGTTCGGTACACTGGCGCGAGAGGATGTCGCCGTAATGAACGAAATCGACACGCACCTCGATAATCTCGATGCTTCCCTGAAAAAACTCAATGACGCCGTCTCCGCGCAGCGCAGTCTTGCGAAACGAAAGCAGCGCGAGGAATTGTCCCTTCAGAAAACCCGCACACAGCGTCAGGCCCTGCTCGAGGAAATCAAGCGTGACGAGGAACTTGAAAAACGCCTGATCCTCGAACGTCAGAAGGAAATGGAAGAAGCGCAGGCCCTGATAGAAAAACTGCTCCGTGAGCGCACGAGAGAGGTGAGCGGAAGCCGGTTTCTCGAGGACATCTCCGACGATATCAAGAATTATGACTTCGCTTCGAGGAAAGGACGGCTTCCCTGGCCTGTGAAAGGCAGGGTGACCAGCGGATTCGGCGTCGTCACCGACCCCAAGACAAAAACCAAAACGAGAAACCGGGGCATCGAGATCGCCACGAAACAGGGTGAGCCCGTCTGCGCCGTGGGCTCGGGTGTGGTGATTGTGACACAGTCCATCCGCGGGTACGGTAATTTCGTGATGGTGTTCCATCCCCCAGAGCACGTGACGATCTATGCGCACCTGTCCGATATTCTCGTCAATGTGCAGACGGAGGTGAGAGAAGGGGATATCATCGGACTTGCGGGGAGCACGGGCCTCATCGATGACAGTTCTCCGAGCCTGCTTCTGGAGATCATCAACGGAAAGAATCCCGAGGACCCATTGAGCTGGCTGACCAGGGGAGGCGGTGACGCGGGAAGCTGAGACGGCTCCCGGACCCGGCAGGGATTGCCGGCGCTCCCGCATTCTCCCGATAATGGACGGGAAAGACCTGCATCAATCCTGCTCGCGATCATCCCACACGAGCAGTCTGCCGCACGACTCACAGAAAATGAGCTTTTCGCCGCGCCGTACCTCGAGGACCTTCTGGGGCGGCAGCTGTTTGAAACAGCCCCGGCATGAATGCTTACGGTGGTCCACGGTCGATATGGCTATGCCGCTCTTGCCTTTTCTCAGCCGGTCATAGACGCTCAACGGACGGCCCGTAACGTCTTTCATCTGCTCCTTGCGCTGACGGTCGAGTGTGGCAATGTCTGATTCTATCGAATTGAACTTTTCGGTGATTTCTTCGATCTCCGCGGTATTGTGTTCCCTCTTTTCCGCCAGTTCCTTCTCGAGCTCTTCCTTTTTCGGTTCGAGCTCGTCGATCTCGGTCATGAATTCCAGGTCTTCGGTTTCGAGGTTGTCGATTTTTTCCCTGGCGGCCTCGATTTCGTGTTGAACGGCGGTATATTCCTTGTTGGTCTTGGTTTCGAGGAGCCGCTTTTCCTTTTTCTTCAGTGTCTCCTGCTCGGCGGCGATCTCCTCCTCGATCATCATGCGTTTCTTCTTGTTATCGAGGATCGTGTCTTCGATTTCACCAAGGCGTGCTTCGATTTCGCCGAGTTCGTTTTTCAGCGTCTCGATCTGTTTGGGGTAATCCTTCCTGGATTTTTCGAGCGAATCGATCTCCAGGTCGATTTCCTGGGCCCGGAGAAGCTTCATCATCGTCTCTTTCATAAACATCCTCCATGGAAGTGTATCTTGATGCGTGAAATTAACTTTTGAATGATCTGAACATGCGCGTCGGGCCGCCCCTGTCGATGACTATGTCCACGTCTCCGCGGGGGAGGCCCTTCATCAGGCGGGAACGTATGGATTCGAGAACGGGAAGCTCGGTTTCGCGGTGGCCAGCATCGATCAGCAGAATATCTCCTCCGTGATCGAGAAAATCGTGATGTCCGATCTCACCCGTGATAAAAACGTCGGCCCCGGAGCGAATGGCTTGACCTGTTCCGAAAGCGCCTTTGCCGCCCAGAACCGCGACCCGGGAAATCGTCCCGGACACGACCGGCGAATGGCTGAGTGATGACACGCCGAGAGTGTCTCCGGCGTACGCTATGAAAGCGTCGGCGTCCATCGGTTCGCGGAGGTCTCCGACTGCGCCATAACCGAACGTGCTGTCGGGATTGTCGAGCCGGACGAGATCATATGCCATTTCATCGTAGGGATGCGCCAGCCGCGCGGCGGCGATCACCGAAGGAGCGAGCGCGGATGGAATGATCATCTCCAGCCGCTCTTCGGGTTTCCGGGAGAGCTTCCCCCGCGAACCGCTGTGGGGCCGCGCACGGTTCGAGGGTATGAAGGTTCCCGTGCCTGTCGATGTGAATGAGCATGCGCTGTATTCGCCGATTGCGCCCGCTCCCGCAGCGCCGGCGGCGTCACGGATTGCATCGGTATACTCCGGAGGGCAGTAGGTCACGAACTTGAGCGTATCCGAACCGGAGGGAACGAGGATCGACGTGTTTTCGAGATCGATCAGTTTCGCAAGCGCGCCGCACACACCGTCGGGCGCACGGTCCAGATTGGTGTGCGCGGTAAAGATGGCCAGGTCGTTTTTGATGGCTTCGCGGAGAAGTGCGGCGGCGACAGATGTTCCCGTGAATTTCCTGAGCGGTTTGAAGACGGGGGGATGGTGGGTTATCAGCATCCGGGCGCCGTTTTCCAGCGCCGACGCCAGCGTTTGCGGCGTTGCCTCGAGGGTCACGACCACCCGTTCGACCGGTGATTCGGGATCGCCCGTGATCAGCCCGACATTGTCCCAGTCTTCGGCGAGAACCTGCGGCGCCCAGTCTTCCATGATTTTCACGATGTCGCGGATACGTGTCATAGTCTTTCCCGGGCGGCAATGAAAAAGGTGCATCAGCAGTATTTGCCGTGCACCCCGGTGATTTCGCAGATTTTTAATCT
This sequence comes from uncultured bacterium, assembly GCA_964400815.1. Lineage (GTDB taxonomy): Bacteria > Latescibacterota > Latescibacteria > Latescibacterales > Latescibacteraceae. The sequence goes on along the minus strand of CAYNWJ010000004.1, from coordinate 33,520 downwards.
ATCCGCCGCTTGCGTCGCGGAATAACAGATGATCAGATGCCCTCGAATTCGTGTCGCTTCTGTCATGCAGCTCCTCGATCAGGGGAGTATGGTGGGCGATACTGGAGTCGAACCAGTGACCTCGGCGATGTGAGCGCCGCACTCTAACCAGCTGAGCTAATCGCCCACTGCTGAAACGAATGCATGTGTGTCGCGGGGAGTTCCCCGTGTCATTTCTGAAACCATTGAGTCTTTTCATAACTGGTGGGCCCTCAAGGACTTGAACCTTGGACCAACCGGTTATGAGCCGGTGGCTCTAACCACTGAGCTAAGGGCCCCCTCAGACATGACAATATAAAAAACAGGCGCTGAAAAGGCAACAGATAATTGCTTGTGGAGCGTACATTTCACCAAATATATTCCACTTTGTGAAGCGGATGATCCCGGCTATATATTGTATGTGTTGATTCATTGGACCGATCGTTTTTCGGACCGGACCGGCCGTTCATTACACACGGGGAACGTGCATGGATTGCAGGGAACAGAAAAAAATCCTTCGCGCACGCATGCGCGCAGAGCGTGACGCCGTCGACTTCCGGGACTATCGACGCTGGTGTTCCGGTATCGCCGAACGGCTTTTCGACCTGCCGGAATTCAGGAATGCACGGGTCGTTCACACCTATGTCTCCTCGGTCAACAACGAGGTGGACACGCTGGGAGTGATATACCACCTTCTCGACCGGGATGTTGTCGTGGTGGTGCCGAAATGCGTTCCGGGCACATGCCGGCTCACCAACCAGAGGATCGAATCTCTCGATGAGCTGTTGCCGGGGCGTTTCGGCCTCATGGAGCCGGACGGCGATCCTGTGCGCGAAGTTCCCGCCGCCCGTTTCGACATCGTGCTCGCGCCTCTTCTGGCCTTCGACAGGAATGGCGGCCGTCTCGGTTTCGGGGGTGGATACTACGACACGCTGCTCGGGGATTGCCGGTGCAGGGCGGTCGGCCTGGCATATTCCTTTCAGGAGGTTCCCGCGGTCCCCATCGCGCCACATGACAGGAAACTCGACATCATTGTAACGGAAACCGAAACCATCAGGACTGGACATGGCTGACCATCCCACGATCGACTCACTCGCCGCCGGCGAAGAATTCGTCGGCTTCTATGCCCTCCGCCGCTGCGAACTGAAGGAATTCGACGGCGGTATCAGGCTCGATATCGAGATCGCCGACAGCACCGGAGCACTGCCTGGGGTGATCTGGGACGATCCCCGGGAGGCGGCGGAAACGCTTGCCAGGGGAGCGGTCGTGAAGGTCAAGGGCCGGCTCGGAAGCTATCGCGACAAGCCCCAGGTCCGTGTTATTCAGATCAGGGAGGCGAAAAGCGGTGAGTTCGATGCGGAATCCTTCATACCCTCCACACCACGGGATATTGACGACCTGACGAAACGGCTCAGGGAAATCGTGGCGTCGATCGGCGATTCACATCTCTCACGGCTGGGGGATGAAATCTTCGGCAATCAACAGTTCATGGCGGAATTCACCCGGACACCCGGCGGCAAGAAATGGCACCACCCGTATCTGGGAGGCCTTCTTGAGCATACTGTCGGGGTGACGGAGCTGTGCGCGGACATCGCCGTGCGTCACCCGGAGCTCAACAGGGACCTGCTGGTCATGGGCGCGCTTCTGCACGATGTGGGAAAGATACGGGAATATTCCGCGACCACCATGATCGAGTATACCGACGAGGGCAGGCTCGAAGGGCACATCATTCTCGGCGAGAGGTTCGTGCGCAACATGTGCGACCGTATCGAGGGGTTCCCGCCGAAGCTCAGGATGCTGCTCAGTCACCTGATGCTCTGTCACCAGGGGCGCCGTGAGTTCAGCACGCCGGTGGAGCCCATGATCCCAGAGGGCTTCGCCCTGTATTATGCCGACGAGCTGGATTCCAAGCTCAACGCCCTTTCACGCATCGTTGAGGAATCCTCCGGCGAAGAATCATGGAGCGAATATGTCCGCAATCTGAACCGGTTCATCTATGTTGACAGGGACGATCTGAATGACTCCTGAGTATGCGTGTGAGGAGTATGTGTCCCGTATCGGGAACACCATCATTCCCCGATCATCTTTTCCCTCTTGAAACGTTTGACCGCCAGCAGGGTCAGCACGCAGTCCAGCACGAAAAAGAACGAAACGGCGGCTATGAGGACGTTCCGCGGACCGATCGCCTTGAGTGGTTCGAGGGCTGCCCGTACGGTCTCCTTCGGAAAAATCTGGATGAGGATCATGGGTATGAACCACAGGGCGATGAATCCGAAGCTCAAGATCTGGTGGGCCTGTTTCACCGTCTTCGCCCGCACCGCCACGAGCATGCCCGCGCCCGCCATGAACCATGCCATGAGGAAGCACACGACCGCGCTCACCACGATATAACGCAGCGGAAAGAAGAGAAATGTCCCGTCACCGTGGACGATATTAACCGTTGCCGTTCCCAACAGGAAGACAACCACCGTCATGGAAAGGGCATATCCCATGGCGGCGATCATCTTGCCGAAAAGTATGGCCCGGTCGGGAAGGCGGGTGGCGAGAAGGGTCTCGATGGTGTGGCGCTCGCGCTCCCCCGCGAAGGCGTCCGAGATCATGTTCATCACCAGGATGAGGGGCAGCCAGGCCATCGAGATGATGGACACCGGTGTTTCCACCCATGAGGCGCCCGTCTGGAGAGGAAACAGCACGCCGATGAGGACCGCGGGCACGAGCAGCATGAGCAGCGTGGTTCGCGCGCTGTCCCGCTGATGCAGGAACTCGTTGTATTCCTTCCAGATGATTGTCAGTATGTCATGCGTCATTTTTCTCCTCCATGATGGCCAGGAAGGCCTCCTCCAGGCTTTCCCTCTCCCGTCTCACTTCCTCGATGCCGGCGCCGTTCTCGACGAGGTGTCTGACAACCGGGGCCATTGATGCGTCTTCCTCGAGAACGATGCCGATGCCGTCGTCACGGCGGCGGATCGAGCGCACGCCGCCGCGTGTCCGGAGGGAATCGAGCAGCGCGTCTGTGAAGCCCGTGCCCCGCACGGTCACTTCGCCGCCGTTCCTCCTGCTTCCGAGTTCGTCGGGAGAGCCGACGGTGACCAGCCGGCCCTTGTTGATGACACCGACCAGGTTTGCGAGCTTTTCGGCCTCGCTCAGGTTGTGGGTCGTGAGGAACACCGTGAGCCCCTCGTCGGCGACGAGCTTCGCCAGGTCATCGCGCAGGGCCGCCGCCGCCACGGGGTCGAGGCCGGCTGTGGGCTCGTCGAGGAATATGAGCGGCGGACGGTGGAGAAGCGTGCGCGCCACGGCGAGTTTCTGCTTCATGCCCCGGCTCCATGTGCCGACTCGGTCTTTACGGCGTTCCCGGAGGCCGAATGTCGTGAGCAGGTCGCGGATGCGCTCTTTTCTGGTTCGAACGTCCAGGCGGTTGATACGGCCGTACAGCTCCAGGTTGTCTTCCGCGCTCATGCGCTCGTAGAGCCCGTTGTGTTCGAGGAGGGCGCCGATATTGTCCCGCACCTTTTCCGGCTCACGTTCCAGGTCGTATCCGAGCACCTCGGCGCCGCCCGCAGTAATTTCATGGAGGCCGAGCAGGAGATGGATCGTGGTGGTCTTCCCAGCGCCGTTGGGCCCGAGAAACGCGAACACGATCCCCCGCGGTATTTCGAGCGTCAGATCGTCCACCGCCGTAACCCTGGCGAACCGTTTCGTCAGTCCATGGGTCCGAATCGCGTAATCTGCCATCATCAACACCTTCCCTTCGATTCATCTGAGGGCGCGTATTTCACATTCTGTTTCTCAAACATACACATATTACCGACAGGAAAGCTGGAATATTCACTGGAAACGGGAGGCGCCCTCCGATACATCATGGCAAATATACGAACGGCGCACCGGTCATCACAACCGCTGTTGCCGTATTGGAAGCGAATTTCCCGATCGAGGTTCAATTATTTTGTTTACACGCAATGACCGGCTATCCCCCCGGCAATCCACCGTATAATTCAAAGTTATGATACTATGAATTATGGTGTTATATCCAAAATTCATGCAGGATGCATCCGAACACCGCTTGAACCATGATTGTTGGGATTGAAGGATTGACAGGATTGCAATCACGGTTCATCCCGTAATCCCCAATCCCGGTTCGGCAATTGAAAGCCATTGAAATACATGTGTTTGCCGGAAAATGATGGATTGTCAGCATGCAATGATTCTTGACTGGGATAATAAGAAATAGTATATTATTTAACTTATCCGGGAATTGATATACACGGCGCAGCCGGCTGGACCGGCGCCATATTCAGGTGAAACTTCATGGAAAAGATTCGTGCGGTCCGGGGGACAGTCGATATTCTTCCCGGGGAAATTGAAATCTGGCAGCGTATCGAGTCCGTTGTGCGCCGTGTCATGGTGCTGTACGGCTTCGATGAAATCCGCACGCCGGTCTTCGAGGAGACGGGACTCTTCGCCCGTTCCATCGGCGAGGACACCGACATCGTCGGCAAGGAGATGTACACCTTCACCGACAAGGGCGACCGGAGCCTGACCCTTCGTCCCGAGGGGACCGCGTCAGTGGTCAGGGCGTTCATCGAGCATCGGCTCGACCAGCGCGGTCTGCCGCAGAAACTCTGGTACATGGGGCCCATGTTCAGGCAGGAACGTCCGCAGAAGGGCCGCCAGCGTCAGTTCCACCAGTTCGGCGTGGAGGCCTTCGGGTCGCCGTCGCCATACATCGACGCCGAAACCATCGTTCTGTTCGACCGTATCGTCCGTGAACTCGATCTCACACAGCGGACGGTATCACTGAACTCTCTGGGAGGGCAAGAAAGCCGCGAGGCTTATCGCCGGGCGCTGAACGGTTTCCTCGAAACCGTATCAGACAGCCTATGCGATGACTGCGCGCGGCGCCGCACGAATAATCCCCTCCGTGTGCTCGACTGCAAGGTCCCGGGCTGCCGTGAGGCCGTCCGCGGTTCTGACGATCTGCCGAAAACGGTTGAGTATCTGACCGATGAGGACCGTGAGCACTTCGAGACGGTCCGCCGGGCGCTCGATGACGCCGGCGTGGACCATGTGCTCGATCCGTTCCTGGTGAGGGGGCTGGACTACTACACCGGCACCGTCTACGAGATGAACCTGGACGTGCTCGGCGCACAGTCGGCCGTCATGGGCGGCGGGCGCTACGACCGTCTGGTCTCCGAACTGGGCGGGCCCGATCTGCCCGCCGTAGGGTTCGCCTGCGGCATGGAAAGGCTCGTGCTGGCCCTGTCGGAAAAAAAGGATATGAAAGATCGTATCCTCGATATTCTCAGGGACAGTAAGCGGGTATTCGTCGTCGTTCCCTCGCCCGATCTTCTCGGGATTGCGTATTGGCAGTGCCGTTTCATCCGCGACAACGGCCACATTGCCGAGACCGACACGCTCGGCCGCAGCATGAAATCGCAGATGAAGGCGGCGAACCGGAGCGGCGCTGACTATGTACTCATTCCCGAATCGAACGAGTATCACGGCAACGTCAGCTACAAGAACATGGAGACCTCCGAACAGACAACGGCGGATTTCGATACATTTCTGAACATGCTTGACAGCGAATGAACCATACAGCACGACGAGGTGGCAGGTGCGACTGAAAAGAACGAACAACAACGGTGAATTGAGAATCAGCGACGTGGGGAAGGACGTGATCCTCTCGGGGTGGGTGCACAGACGGCGCGATCACGGCGGCCTGATCTTCGTGGATCTCCGTGACCGCTGGGGGCTCACGCAGGTGGTTTTCGATCCCGAGCGCGATCCCGAGGCTCATACCATGGCGGAACGCATCCGCCCGGAATGGGTGATATCCGTCCACGGTACGGTGAACGCCCGCGCCGAGGGCATGGCGAACCCGAAGCTCGCAACCGGCGAGATCGAGGTGGACTGTGACACGCTCGACGTTTTGAGCGAGGCGGAAACGCCGCCGTTCCCTCTCGACGAGTATCGCGAAGTGAACGAGGAGCTCAGGCTGAAATACCGGTATCTCGATCTCAGGCGGGAGGACATCCAGTCCAATCTCATCCTGCGCTCGAAGGCGGCGAATGTGACCCGAAACCACCTTCTCGGCGAGAATTTCGTGGAGATCGAGACGCCCTTTCTCATGAAGAGCACGCCCGAGGGGGCCCGGGATTTCCTCGTACCCTCCCGCAGGACCTTCGGCGAGTTCTACGCGCTTCCCCAGTCGCCGCAGATATACAAACAGCTGCTCATGGTTGCGGGATTCGACAAGTATTTCCAGATCACCAAGTGCTTCCGTGACGAGGACCTCCGGCGCGATCGTCAGCCCGAGTTCACCCAGATCGACCTGGAGATGAGCTTCGTGGACGAGGAGGACGTGTTCCGTGTCATCGAGGGGCTCGTGTGCGCCATATTCAGGGATGCGATGGGCATGGACATCGGGCCGAAATTCCCGCGGCTCACCTACAGGGAAGCCATCGACCGGTACGGCGTCGACAAGCCGGACACCCGTTTCGGCCTCGAGCATGTCATCGTGAACGACATCATGGCGGACTGCGGTTTCAAGGTCTTCCGGAGCATCGTCGAGAGCGGCGGGCTCATCAAGTCCATCAATGTCAAGGACGGCGCGTCCATGTCCCGGGGAAAGATCGATGCGCTCATCGCCTTTTCCCAGAAACAGGGCGCGGGCGGCATGGCATGGATGAAGATGACCGAAAACGGTCTCGAGTCCAATATTGTGAAATTCTTCGACGAATCCATACAGAACGCCCTCGTGGAACGCATGCAGGCGGAACCGGGCGACCTCCTCATCTTCGTGGCGGACAAACCCGCAATCGTCAACCGCACCCTCGGCGCTGTCCGGCTCAAACTGGGCGAGGATCTGGGTCTGATCGATGAAAACCGGTTCGAGGGGCTCTTCGTCACCGAGTTTCCCATGTTCGAGAGCGACGAGGAGACGAAGGAAATCGCCTCCATGCACCATCCCTTCACCAGTCCCTTCGAGGAGGACCTGGACCATCTGGAGAGCGACCCGCTGCGGGTGCGGTCACGCGCCTATGACTGGGTCCTCAACGGTCACGAGATCGTCTCCGGCTCGGTCAGGATCCATGACCGCGACGTGCAGATGCGGGTTTTCAGGGCGCTGGGTATTTCGGAGGAGGAGGCCCGTGACAAGTTCGGTTTCCTGCTCGAGGCGTTCAAATACGGCGCACCCCCGCATGCCGGCGCGGCCTTCGGTTTCGACCGCTTCATCATGCTTCTGAGCGGTGCGAGTTCCATTCGCGAGGTGATCGCGTTCCCGAAAACGAACCAGGGCGTGTCTCTCATGGACGGCACCCCCTCTCGGGTCTCGCGGCGTCAGCTCGCCGAACTGGGTCTGACTGTACGGGAGAGCGACGGAAACAGCACCTGACATGTCCGTGCCTTCTGGTTGAGCCGGCTTGAAGGGTATGTCTGTCGGTGGAGTTTTCACTTGACATTCCGCAGATTATGGAGTATCAATATAAAAATACTTCAGACGAGGTTCTGCTGTCTTTCGATGGTATCCGGCCTTTACATGGCATATTCGGTATAAACCTTCTTATAACTCCCGGCGATATCTGTGCGCCATTGCCGGGAGTATTTTTTTTCGGGAGGGCATGTTTCCCCGGTGAATAGCGAAGCTTTCGAACTTGTGTATCCGACCCACGCCAATTATCAGGACCTTTTCGGCTCCGGCGACTGCAACATCAAGGCCATCGAAGATCGATACGGTGTCAATATCGTCTGCCGCGAAGGAGGATTGAAGATCATGGGGGAAAAATCGTCCGCCAGGAAGGCCGCACGGATCATCGGCGAAATGGATGAACTCATCGCATCGGGCACCCATATCGACGAACATTCGCTCGCCGGAGCGCTCGACTATCTTGAAAGCGGCGGTTCGGAGTCGGACGTGGGGTTCGAAACGATCATCCTCAACGCCAACGGCCGCCAGATCAAACCGAGGTCTCTTGGCCAGTGCCTCTATCTGTCGGCGATGCTTTCGAACGAAGTGGTGTTCGGCATCGGGCCTGCTGGAACGGGGAAGACCTTTCTGGCGGTTGCGCTTGCGGTCTCCGCTCTCAGGGCGAAATCGGTGCAGAAGATCATTCTCTGCCGTCCCGCGGTCGAGGCGGGGGAGAGCCTGGGTTTTCTGCCCGGCGATCTGAAGGACAAGGTCGAACCCTATTTCCGGCCCCTCTACGACGCCCTCTTCGACACCCTCGGCGCGGAGAAGCTCGAAAAATATCAGCAGCGGGGGATCGTGGAGGTGGCGCCGCTGGCATACATGCGGGGCAGGACGCTGTCCAACGCCTTCATCATCCTCGACGAGGCACAGAACACCACGTCGCGCCAGATGAAAATGATCCTCACGAGACTGGGGTACGGTTCCCGGATGGTGATTACCGGTGATGTTACACAGGTCGATCTGCCCTCGCACGAGAAGCCCGGCCTCAACGAGATCGAGCCCATTCTCTCTCCCGTCGAGGGAGTGGCCTTCATTCGCCTGACAAGCCGTGACGTGGTGCGTCACAAGCTGGTGCAGGACATCATCAATGCCTATTCCGTCCATGAGAATGACGGCGGGCCGCGTAACGGCGAAAATGAAACGGAGAACGGTTCGTGAGCGTTTTTACCCGCTTCAAGTCACCGAAACGCTTCAATCGCATCCCGCGGCTGAACGGTGCTTCCGTGGGGGGACTGCTTCCCCGGATTCTCCTCTGTCTGGCCGTGGTCTCCGCCCTTTCCTATACCTTCTTCTCCTCGACCGTCCGGCAGGCGGGGATTTTCGAATATTCCCTCCCCGACTTCCAGGTCGGAGACATTTCACCCCGGCGTGAAATCGCCCTGGTGGATTTCCAGGTGCCGAAGCCGCCCGAACAGCTCGAAGAGGAGCGCCGCCGCGCCGCCTCCGAGGTCATTCCCGTATACACGCTCGATACCGACGCCATTCCGGTCATTCAGGCTGAGATCGATTCCCTGTTCTCGATCATTGCCTGGCTGCCCTCATCCGGTCCGGCCGATTCCGTTCGTCAGCATGTCGGCGATCTGTTGTCGAGCGAGATCAGCCTGGACGATATCCGTGAGTTCGGAAGGCAGCTCACCTCGGGGCGCGACGATATCTCACGGCGGGTTCACACGTCCCTGAAACGCTCCTTCGCCCAGCTCTACAATGAACTCATCGTGTCCCGCCGTGACGAGTTCAGGCATCTTTCCACCGATCTTGTCATGGTGCAGGAGGGTGAGGGGCAGAGTACGGTGCCGATCGACGAGATTATGGATGTCGAGGAGGCCGGTGAGTCGATCGACGGGCTTGTCGCCGATGAACTGGGCTCGGACCTCCGTCCCCGCAGCCTGCGCGCGGTACAGGAATTCGCGAGGCGCTTCATCCGGCCCAATCTTCACTACAACTCCCAGCGGACCGCCGAGCTCAGGCTCCAGGCCATGGAACAGGTTTCGGAATATGCCGCCTCGTACAAGAAGAACGAGCGGATCATCGAGGCGAACGTGCCGGTCACCGCGTCCCAGATTACCGCGCTTGATGCCTACCGTGAGGCCCTCGAAAAACAGACCTTCGAGGACAACCGCCGCAAGCATTATGCCGTCGCACTCGGCAAATCGCTGATCGCGCTGAGCATCATCACCCTGCTTGTGGTGTATCTCTACCTCTACAGGAGGCGGGTTTTCGCGTCTTTTCCGTATCTTCTGCTCCTTACGCTCATAGCGGCGCTTCCTCTGTCGGTCGCCTATTACGCCGCGTGGAGCGGTCTTGTTTCCGAACTGCTCGTGCCGGTCGCGGTCGCCACGATATTGTCGACGATTCTGTTCGACGCCCATATCGGTTTCCTCATGACCGTCGGCGTTTCACTCACCGTGGCCACGATGATTCCCGGCGACGGCTACCGTCTCGGCGTGATATACTTCATCGCGGGAAGCGTGGGCGTGCTCACCGTGGGCCGGGTCCGTCATCGCAAGGAGTTCTACCGCTCCATGTTTTTCGTTCCACTGACCATGGCCCTGGCCGTTCTCGCCACCAACAACTGGATCGCCAATCCGTCCTTTTCCAGCATCGGGCGGGAGATGTTTCTGGCGGCGCTCAACGGTTTCTTCTGTCCCATCATCGCCATCGGGCTTCTGCCCCTGCTGGAAAGCGTTTTCAAGATCGCAACCGACATCACGCTGCTCGAACTTTCCGACCTGAACAATCCCCTTCTTCGTGAGCTTGCGGTCAAGGCCCCGGGCACCTTCTCTTCGGTGCTCATGGTGGGCTCCCTGGCCGAGGCGGCCGCGGACCGTATCGGCGCGAACTCGCTGCTCGCCCGTGTCGGCTCCTATTATCACGACATCGGCAAGATGGTCATCCCGGATTATTTCATCGAGAACCAGTATGCCGGGGAAAATCCCCACGACCGCCTGTCCCCTCACATGAGCGCCCTCGTCATCGCCTCGCATGTGAAGGAGGGATACGAACTCGGGTTGAAATACGGTCTTCCGCAGGCGATTCTCGACATCATCAAACAGCACCACGGGACCAGCCTGATGGCGCTCATATACCACAAGGCGGTCGAAAAGGCCGGGGGAGAGGATGTCGACGAAGAAGCGTTCAGATATCCCGGTCCCAGGCCGCAGACACGCGAAGCCGGCATCGTCATGCTTGCAGACCTGGTCGAGGCGGCGAGCAGGACCATGCACGAGAAATCTCCCGGACGCCTGAAGACACTCATCAATACCATCATCCAGAAGCGGTTCATGGACGGCGAGCTGGACGAATGCGATCTCACCTTGCGGGACCTGCATAATATCGAGGAAAGTTTCCTGCCGGTTCTCGTCGGCTCCCATCACGGGCGTATCGAATATCCCTGGCAGAAAGAGGAAAAGAAGATCCTGGAGAACGCCGCCGCGGATGCGGAAAAACACAAAACCGAGCAGTCCCTCGAAATGGAGAGGAATAAATGAATCCGGTTGTGGATGTGATCGTGTCGGAGGAACTCGATATTCCCCTGCCCTTTGAGACTGACCGGCTCGAACGGTTTGCCGCGGAGGTGCTCGGTGAGGATGTTGGTGGCATGGTCAATATCGTGTTCGTCGATGATGCCGCCATGGAGCGGATGAACAGGCGGTTCAAGGGACGTGAGGGGACCACCGATGTGCTCAGCTTTCTTCTCTCGGAAGAGGGCGAACCGCTCGAGGGCGAAGTGTATATATCCCTTGAAAAGGCCAGGCGGCAGGCAGTGGAATACGGTGTGACGGAGGCCGAGGAAATCGTGCGGCTCACGGTGCACGGCCTTCTGCATCTCATGGGTCACGTACATGGAACCGATGAAGAGCGCGAATCCATGAACGGGCTGACCGGACGGTGGCTTTCTTCCTTCTTTTCCGGGGGGGATGCCGCCCGATGATGCCGTATCTTCTGTTTTCATGTTTCATCGTGTCATGCGCCGTCTCCGTCCTTTTCGCGGGTGCGCAGATAGCCATCGGCTCGGTTTCCAGGGAGTCGATAGAAAAACTGATGGAGAACAAGATCGGCGGAGCGTCGCTTATCCACCGTATCAGCTTGAACCGCCGCCGTTTTCAACTGATGCTCCTTTCGGGCCGTATCCTCGCAGTCGTTCTGGGTACGCTTTCCCTCGCCGGTTTTGCGGGGATGATGGGTTTCTTTTCCGATTCGATGGCGGCCGCCGCGGTAATCGTTGCAGCCGGTTCGGTGATCGCCTTCGTGACGGCGGAAGGGCTGCTGGCGCGCATCGCATCCCTGGGCGAGAACGAGGACACAGTACCCCGCTTCGCCTCTTTTCTGATGGTGTTCCACATCCTTCTCTATCCCGTCACTGTTCTGATAGACAGCATGCTTTCCCTGTTCATCGAGAAGAAGCAGGAACTCGCCGCAAAGGAGGAAGCCCTCATCGAGCTTGTCAAGTCGGAAAGTGAATCGGGTGTGCTCGAACAGGATGAACGGGACATGATCGAGGGTGTGCTCGATTTTTTCGACACGACCGTGCGCGAGGTCATGGTGCCGCGCATAGACATGATCGCGGTGGGAAACGATATCGCGGTGGCGGAACTGATCGATCTGTTCAGGAAGGAGGGACATTCACGCATCCCCGTGTATGACGAGCGGATCGACAATATCCTCGGCGTCGTCTATGCAAAGGACATCCTTCCGGTCGTTGCGGAGAAGGGGGTTGCAGGAGTTTCGATAGAGGGCATCATGCGAAAACCCTATTTCGTCCACGAGTCGAAGAAGATTTCGGTGCTGCTCAGGGAATTCAAGCAGGCGAAGGTACACATCGCCATCGTTGTCGACGAGTACGGGGGGACCGCGGGTATCGTGGCGCTCGAGGATCTGCTCGAGGAGATCGTGGGGGAGATACAGGACGAATACGATCAGGAGGCGCGGGATTACCTCTGGGTAAACGAGACCACGGTGCTCATGGATGCGGGTCTCGATATCGACGATGTGAACGAGATCATTCATGCGGATATACCCACCGAGGATTTCGATACCATAGCAGGTTTCATCTATCATCAGTTGGGAGTGATCCCCTCGGGGGGAGAGGAGTTCCGCTGGGAGAATCTGTCATTCACCATCAAACAGATTCAGGGAAACCGTATTTCGAAGGTTCTTGTCAAACTCGAGGAACCGCTCATCAACATCCGTGACGATAATGGCGGAGAATGACCGCGCCGTTCCCGTGCGGGTTGACCGTTTCTCCGCCGGACGCTGACGGCGCCCGGCCGTGAACGGGATATGGAATCATTCTGCTGCATGGCACGCGGTGCTGTTCATTTCACCAATGACAGGAGTGAGGGAGGAAGTACATGGTAACTGTGGGTGTTGTCGGGACGGGATATTGGGGAAAAAACCTCGTGCGTACGTTCTATTCCACGCCCTCGGCGAGGCTGGCACATATCGCCGATTCGAATGCGGATACGCTCGATGGTTTCGCGCACTGCGAGGGAGTGAACCGCACCACGGATTTCAATGATATTCTCAAGGACGATTCGGTCGATGCCGTTGTGATCTCCACACCACCGGCCAGTCACTATGAACTTGCGAAAAAGTCCCTCGAATCCGGCAGGCATGTCATGGTCGAAAAACCCATGACCCTCGATGTCGCCCATGCCGAGGAACTGGTGGAGCTCGCCGGAAAAAATGGTCGTGTCCTCATGGTGGGCCATCTCATGCTCTATCATCCCTGCATGACACACATGAAGCAGGAAATCGTGAGCGGAGAACTGGGAGATGTGTATTATCTGTACTGCCAGCGTCTCAACCTGGGCAAGGTCCGTTCCGACGAGAATTCGCTCCAGTCTTTCGCTCCCCACGACATATCCATCGCCCTCTATCTGATCGATGAAATGCCCGAAGCTGTCAGCGCATGGGGACATGGCTATCTGCAGCAGGGTATCGAGGATGTCTCTTTCATCAATCTGCGTTTCCCCGGCGGCGGAATCGCTCATATTCATGTCAGCTGGCTCGATCCCCACAAGGTCAGGCGGACCACTGTCGTCGGATCGAAGAAGATGATGGTGTTCGACGACATGGAGCCCCGTGAAAAGATCCGGATTTATGACAAGGGTGTCACGAAGCGTGATGATTACGGTTCCTATGGCGAATTTCTCTCGTTGCGCGACGGCAACATCATGATACCGTACATAAAGATGTATGAACCGCTCAGAAGGGAATGCGAACATTTCATCGAGTCCATCGAACAGCAATCCGCCCCCCTCAGCGACGGCATGAACGGGCTCATGGTGACCCGTGTGCTCGATGCCGCCCAGCGATCGCTGAAAAACGGCGGAGTCCCCTGCGAAATATAAGTCCGACGATTGTACATACCCGCAACCGGAGAAATCGGTTCCATGAGGAAAAAGACCGTCATCGCAGTCCTCAGGTATGTGATACTGGCCGCCATTCTGCTCTTCGGTGTCTGGTATGTGTGGACGAACTACGAGCGTTTCGCCTCACAGGCCCGTTTCACCGTCTGGAATGTCGCGCTGCTTGTCCTTCTCAATCTGGCGACGATATGGGTTGAAGGATTCCGTCTCACGCTCATGGTCCGCAAGCTCGCCCGGCCGATATCCCCCCTGGCCGGCGTGCGGTATCTCAGCATCACCCAGGCGCTGAACCATATCCTTCTGAAAGCCGGCACGTTCAGCGTCGGGTATTACCTTTCGAAAAAATATCGGTTCCCCTTTCATTCCTTCGTGGCGTTCGTCGTGCCCTATGTGGTCGTGATGACCCTGTTTGCGGCGCTGACCGGCCTGTTCGTTTCCGTCGTGTTTCTCCTGACCGGCCAGAATGCGGAAGTGCTGATACCGCTCTTCTTCCTCGTGATAATAACCGGATGCGCGGGTTTTATTCTCATCGCAAGGTTTTCCTATGTGCCGCATTTTCTTCCCGCAATCGTCCGAAAGGTTATCGGCTGCTGGAACGAGATTTATTCGGACTATCGATTGCTGATGACCCTCGGCGCCGTGGAAATCGCATACTTTTCCCTGTGCTCCGTCCGGTTCATCGTGGCGGCTTCGATGTTTTCCACCGATGTCTCACTGCTCGGCGCAGTCGTGGTTCTGACGGTCGGGAATTTTCTGCGAATAGCGGCCATCGTTCCGGGGGGGATTGGTGTCGCGGAAGTGGCGAGCGGATGGACAGCGGCCTTTTTCGGCACAGATCCCGGTGTCGGTGTTCTCGCCGCCGGCATTGACAGAATCGTCTATGTCGCTTTCATCATGCTGATCGGCGCCTTTTCCTTCTTCACATTGGGCGACCGGCTGGAGCTTCATGACGCCGCCGATGACGATGTGATTATCGACGATCCGGTGACCTGATGTCTTCCGTATTATGAATTCCCCATCACAGGTCCATGCCCTCAAACTGCCAGTCCCGGTGCGCCCAGTGGTACAATTGTGCTTGTCAATCAGCCGGTGTAAAGCTATATTTTGTATATGTCCATGATCCTCTTGTACCATGTTTGAATGATGGAGCATAGAGCGCCATGTCGAAACTCACGTCAATGCTGGCAGAGGGTTACGAGCGCGACGGCTGGACGGTCTATACGGACTATGCAGACGGAAAGCCCGGGATACCCCCGTCATGGAAGGGATCGCATCCCGACATGGTTATCGTGAGGGGTGACGAGATTTCGGCCGTCATGGTCGCCGATTATGAAACACTGCGCGATCCGGGTATTGCCGACAAATGGCGTTCTGTCGTTGATACCAACAATGTCGAGCTCATCGTTGTCGTCAGGGACAAGCAATCCCGCGATCTTGTCAAGGAAATAGCCAAAATACACAATATCAGGGTGACCCTCCGCGTGATCCGGCGTCACAGCCAAAAATCGCGAAAGAAGAAGGGAAAACCTTTCAAGACGTCCTCCAGGTTCGATCTTGTGGTGTTTGCGGCGGTCATAGTCATCATCGTTTCATTCATCATCATGTATCTTCCCGCGTTCCTGGCGAAATTCAAAATGCGCGAGTTCTACATGCCCAAGGACATCGAACGCCAGGAGACCATCAAGCGCAAGATCGAGGAACAGTACAAGTAGCCCGGATCAACCGCCTTTTCTCCACCGTCCCTCTTTCCGGGATTCCCCAGTCCGCAATCCCCTGAAACAACCAGTTCGATTTATCGTTTCCCCGACGCACCCCCCAAAAACCCATCGGATAATTCACATAAGCTATTATAAAGTAAGGATTGACAGGATTGTAATCGTGGTTCATCCCGTACTCCCGAAAATCCAGGTTCAAAACTGAAAAACCTCGAAATATTAGTTTGTGCCGGAAAATGGGGGATTGCCAGTTATCGTTTCCCCTCCTTGCTTTCAAAAATTAATTCATTATATTACAAACGCTTGTCTATACAGACGTTTTCTTTGTTTCGCATTCACATCAAATCAGAATACACGCGGGTGAGGTGTCATGAGCAGGGATTCAGATATCAGATACGATCATCGTGCGATCGAACGGAAATGGAGAAATCTATGGGAGGAGCGCGGGTCCCACCGGGTCGATCTCGACAGCGCAGAAAAGCCGTTCTACAACCTGATGATGTTTCCCTATCCTTCCGCCGAAGGGCTGCATGTGGGAAACGTGTATGCCTTCACCGGATCGGATATCTACGGGCGTTTCATGAAATTGCGCGGCTTCGATGTCTTCGAGCCGATCGGTTTCGATGCTTTCGGGATGCATTCGGAGAATTTCGCCCTGAAAAAGGGTGTTCATCCGGCTGACCTGGTGCCCAGGAACATCGAGAATTTCAGGGACAATCAGCTCACGCTCATCGGCAACATGTATGACTGGACGCGACAGGTCGATACGACGGACAAACGGTATTACAAATGGACCCAGTGGATTTTCACACAGCTTTGCAAAAAAGGCCTCGCATACCGTGAGGAAGCATCGGTCAACTGGTGCCCGTCCTGCAAGACGGTGCTTGCCTCGGAACAGGTTATCAGCGGTGAATGCGAGCGATGCAGCGCCGTCGTGGAGCAGAAGAAGATGCTCCAGTGGTTTTTCCGCATCACCCGTTATGCTGGTCGGCTCCATGACAATATCGCCGGCATCGACTGGTCGGACATCACGAAATCCGCACAGCTCAACTGGATAGGCAGGAGCATCGGCGCGGAGATCGATTTTCCCGTCGCGGGAACCGGTGACGCCATTCGTGTCTTCACCACGCGGCCGGATACGGTTTTCGGGGCGACCTATATGGTCCTGGCCCCCGAACACCCCCTGGTGGAAACAATAACCACCGGGGACCATCGCGAGGCGGTGGCGGCATACGTCGCCGAGGCAGAATCGAAAAGCGAGATGGAGCGCATCGACGAGGCGGGGAAGAAGACGGGCGTCTTCACGGGGGCCTGTGCCGTGAATCCGGCCAATGGCGAACGCATTCCGGTATGGGTCGCGGATTATGTGCTCATCGGCTACGGCACCGGGGCAATCATGGCGGTTCCGGCCCATGACACGAGGGATTTCGAGTTCGCCACCGCCTTCGGTCTCCCGATCATCGAGGTCATTTCGCCCGACGGTGAACAGCACGAACTGAGTGAGGCGTATACCGGCGAGGGCGTACTGATCAATTCCGGCAGGTTCGACGGCGTGCCCTCGACAGAGGCGGTGGAAACGGTGACAGACTGGTTCGCCTCGACCGGCAAGGGGACAAAAGCCGTCAATTACCGTCTGAGGGACTGGTGCATTTCACGTCAGCGTTACTGGGGGCCGCCCATACCGGTCATCCACTGCGACGCATGCGGCCCGGTCGCGGTGCCCGACGGTGACCTTCCCGTCGAGCTGCCCGCCATGGAGGATTTCGTGCCCGACGGTTCGGGGGCGTCGCCGCTCGCCCGTAACGCCGAATTCGTGAATACCACATGCCCCGAATGCGGAGGAGCGGCCCGCCGCGAAACTGATGTGATGGACAATTTCCTCGATTCCGCATGGTATTTTTTCCGCTACCCGTCCACGGAGTTCGACGACCGGCCCTTCGACGCGGAACGAACGAAAAAATGGCTGCCGGTGGACATGTATATCGGCGGCAACGAGCACGCGGTTCTGCATCTTCTCTACACCCGATTCATCACCATGGCCCTTCACGACATGGGGCATATCGACTTCGAGGAGCCGTTCAAGCGTTTCCGCGCCCACGGCCTCATCATCAAGGACGGCGCCAAGATGTCGAAGAGCAGGGGAAACGTGGTCAATCCCGATACATTCATCGACGAATACGGCGCCGATTGTTTCCGTACCTATCTCATGTTTCTCGGCCCCTATACGCAGGGCGGCGATTTCCAGGACAAGGGCATCATGGGCGTGCGACGCTTTTTCGACAGGATCTATCGCCTCGTGGCCACTCCCGGAAACCTCGCGCCCGGCATGCCCGGTGACGGCGACGCGATCACGCCGCTGCAGCACAAGCTGGTGCGCGATGTCACCGATCATCTCGAAAAGCTCGAATACAACACGGCCATCGCATTCATGATGGAATTCCTGAACGAGATCAGCCGTTCGGATACCGTTCATCGGGGCACGCTCGAGGTCCTGGTCAGGCTCATCGCGCCGTTCGCGCCCCATCTGGCCGAGGAGCTCTGGGAAATGCTGGGGCATGACACCGGGGTTTTCGAGGCCGGCTGGCCGGAGTGGGACGAGGAGAAGATCGTGTTCGATTCCTTCGAGCTGGTGGCGCAGGTCAACGGCAAGGTGCGGGCCACCATGGAGGCGCCCACCGGCGTCAGCGAGGAACAGGCGGTGGAAATGGCGCTTTCACACGACAATGTCAAGCGGTTCACCGAGGGAAAGACCATTCGCAAGACGATCTACGTTCCGAAAAAACTGGTGAACATCGTGGCGAACTGATTCGGCGTTTCCCACGGCCGATGGTCCCGTTCGCCGCCATTTCAGAAAAAGCGGGGTGTGCCATGAAGCGCGCGACATTCTTTGCCTGTCTCTGCCTGGTGCTTCTGTTCTCTTTGACGGCTGCGGCCCAGGAAGAGGAAAATCTCGATGTTTTCGTGCAATGGCGGAAATACGCGAATGCGGAAAACGCGCTCTATCATGCCATCGCCGACGAAGCGTTGACCTATCTCGACGCCCGTGACCGGCGGCTGGCATCCTTCAGGACCGGTGAGGAATGGACCGGATACCGCGCAGTGGTGCGTGAAAAGCTCCGCACCGCGTTCGGTCCCCTTCCCGAAAGAACACCACTCGACGCCCGTGTCACCGGTTCCTTCGAGCACGAGGGAATCAGCGTCGAGAACATCCTCTTCGAGTCGCGGCCGGGATTTCTGGTGACCACGTCCTTTTTCAAGCCGGCGGACTCGACCGGCAGACTGCCTGTTGTCGTGTATGTCTGCGGCCACACCTCCGATGGATACAAGTCCCCGACCTATCAGCATGTCATCCTCAATATGGCGCGCAAGGGAATCGCCGTTCTCGCGGTCGACCCCGTGGGCCAGGGCGAACGCTGGCTGTATTTCGATCCCGGGACGGGGGAGTCCTCGATCGGAGGCCCCACGAGCGAACATTCCTATGCCGGGGTCCAGTATCTCCCGCTCGGCAGGACAATGGCCATGGTGCGCCTCTGGGACTGCATCCGTGCGCTCGATTACCTGGAAACCCGTGACGATGTGGACATGAACAGGGTCGGCGTTCACGGCCGTTCGGGAGGAGGCACCATGTCGGCCCAGCTCGGCGCCATGGACGACCGTATCGCCGCCGCCGCTCCCGAATGCTATATCACCAGTTTCCGCCGTCTCTTCGAGTCGATCGGCCCGCAGGACGCAGAGCAGAACCTGCTCGGACAGATCGCCCTGGGGCTGGACCACGGTGATTTTCTCGTGGCGCGCGCCCCCCGGCCCACGCTCGTTGCCGCGACGACACGGGATTTTTTCAGCATCCAGGGCGTGCGTGAAACGGTGCGCTCGGTGACACCAGCGTTCACAGCCATGCGTTACGGCGACGATCAGCGTCTTTCACGGGGGAATATCCGGCTCATCGAGGATGACGCTCCCCACCAGTCAACGGAACTGAACCGTGAACGGGTCTACGGGTTTTTCATGGATGCGTTCGGCCTCACGGGTCCCACGGATGACGAGGATATTCCGCCCATCGATCCCGCCCTGCTCCAGGTGACCGAAACGGGGCAGGTGCTCACGTCGGGATCGCGGTCCATTCACGACATCATCATGGATGACGCCCGCCCGGTCCTCGCTGCTCTCCAATCCGCGCGGAATCGCGGTAAAACCCATCTCGAGAAGGTCGGATCTGATTTTCCCGGTATCGCCGGAATGCGAATGACGGCCATGAAACCCGATGCCGTTTTCACCGGAAGATACCAGCGTGAAGGCTGCTCGGTCGGGAAGTACGTTTTGCAGTGCGACGATGGTATCCCCCTTCCCGCCCTCCTGTTCATTCCCGACGGCGCCGAAAACGCGCCGGGGTTGGTGTATGTTTCCGATGCGGGGAAAAAGGCGGACGCACTCCCCGGCGGCCTTATCGAGCGCATCGCCGGTGAAGGTGTCGCCGTGCTCGCAATCGATCCTCCCGGCATTGGAGAACTGGGCCCGAACACCAGCGGCGACGATTCCGTCATCAACGGGGTGAGTTACAACCTCATTTTCGGCGCACAGCTCATCGGAAGAAGCGTAACCGGCATACAGGCGGGCGCCGTCCTTTCCGCCGTTCATTTCCTGAAAGGGCTGAACGGCATCGACGCGGACAATATCGCCGTCGCCGCCCGCGGCATCACCGGACCCGCTGTTCTTCATGCGGCGGCCGCCGACCCGACCATCACCGGCCTCGGCCTTGTGGAAAGCCCGCTTTCATGGGAATCCATGGTGAAGGAACCGCAGTACGCCGCCTCGATCGGATCGACAGTCGTGCCCTCGGCGCTTCTCGTGTACGATCTGCCCGACCTTCTGGCTTTGACACGGGCGAAAACAATTCTCTTGGCGGACCCGGTCGTCGGTGACGGAAGCCCCGCCGGCGCCGGGGCGGTGAAAAATATCACGGAGCTTCACGCCGCTCTTTCAGACCGTCCCGGATCGGGACTGCGAACGCTCCGGAATGCACCGGAGACAACTCTTGTTCGTGAGCTCGCCGGGCTGCTCCATTCCCGGTAATCACATCGAACGGCGGATATCTTCGCCGAAACACGCTTGGGAGAATGCTTCATGAAACAAGGGAACCGTCCCCCGGAATCACCGCTCATCCATTCTTTGAAAAAGCATCCCACCGACATTTTCCTGCCGCTTGCGGGGTTCGCCCTGTTCATGATGGTGGTGTTTCTGGCCGCGGGCCGGTATTCGCTCGTCGGGCCCTTCGCCATCGCCATACCGGTCTTTCTCGCGATTTTCGTACGAAGACACACCCTTCTCAGGGTTACCGGTTTCACCCTCTGGATGATCGCGTTCGTTACGGCGCCCATGTTCTATCCGGATTATTTCCGGACCTGGAATGGTTTCAAGCTCAGCGTCCTCATCATCCCCCTCATTCGCTTTGTCATGTTCGGTATGGGCACCACCTTGAGCCTCAAGGATTTCAAGCGTGTCGCCACCATGCCTCATGCGGTTCTCATCGGCATCATGCTCCAGTTCACTGTCATGCCCTTTGTCGGCAAGGCGGTTGCCATGACCTTCACCGACAATTCTGAGATCGCGGCCGGTATCGTTCTGACCGGATCGAGCCCCGGGGGAGTGGCATCGAATGTCATCGCATTCCTCGCCAATGGAAATCTGGCGTTGTCGGTCACCATGACCGCATGCTCGACTCTTCTCGCTCCACTGATGACGCCGGCCATGACGAAATGGCTCGCCGGAGCCTATATCGAGATCGATTTCATGAACATGATGATCTCGATCTTCAAAATGGTCATCATTCCGGTGGGGGGAGGACTCGCCTTCAACTGGTTCCTGTCGTATATGAGCGGGATTCACCATGTCTTCAAGAGCATCTCGGAATGGATCATGCGTCTGCTTCCCGGCGTGGCGATGTTTGCGGTCGCCTTCGCGTGCGCCCTTCTCACCGCGAACGCACGGGACCAGCTTCTCGTCTCATCGATTGCCACGAGCGTCATTCTCTCGGTGATAGCCCACAATTTCATCGGGCTCATGCTCGGCTATTGGGGCGCACGGCTCTTTCGGCTGGGAGAGCGGGAGTGCAGGACCATTTCAATCGAGGTGGGACTCCAGAACAGCGGCATGGCCGCGGGGCTGGCCCTCGATGTCCTCAAAAGCGAACTGGCGGCCGCTCCCGGCGTGATCTATTCTTCGTGGCACAACATGACCGGTGCGATTCTCGCCTCATATTGGAAGAACAGGCCGCCGCGTGATGCAGAGGAGTGATTTCTGACGAATTGACGCGGAACAGGATGGTTCCAAGTGGGATAAAAAATCCGGGTATCAAGTTACGTAAGCAATGACTGGAAAACATGCTTTATTAGCTTTTCAATGGCGCGAATGAGTATGAATTGGTGCTGAATGCCGTGATGCACGGAGTATTTTTTAACCCCCCTCGGCCTGTCGGCCGTATCCCCCCTGAAATAGGGGGGACCATGTGCTTCCTGCGCTTGGTG
This sequence comes from uncultured bacterium, assembly GCA_964400815.1. GTDB lineage: Bacteria > Latescibacterota > Latescibacteria > Latescibacterales > Latescibacteraceae. The sequence goes on along the minus strand of CAYNWJ010000004.1, from coordinate 11,424 downwards.
AACATGGCCTCCCCTGTCAGGGGAGGTGTCACGCCAGTGACGGAGGGGTTATACAATACATGGTATTTTCAATGGCGCGAATGAGAATGAATAAATGCTGACTTAACTTGATACCCGGATAAAAAAAAACCCCGAAAAAATTTGTTTTTCGGGGTTTTCATCTATTTGAAAGGGGTACAATAAAATTCTTTAGTGCCCTGCGCAAGTCGATGGGATCATTTTTTTTGGGTTATCCCCGCACTCCACGAGGGCACTGTCAAATTCATTTATATGATTAAGCAATAAGAATGCCAAAAATGATATGTGCACGGATAAAACACCATAAACAAATAAAATACAAGCATATACAGAAAATTATTATGACGTTTCCGTGTCCAGGCGCCGATCATGCAAAGAGTATATGTCTCAATATTGAGAAAGAAAAAAGGAGACGGAATGTCCGTCTTGAAGGAAAGCATTGAATTGCAGGAGTTCAGCCGATTGTATCATTTTTGAAATCATGCCTGATTTTTGATATTTCAGCCGTGATACCGTACTTTTTCATGCGGCGGTACATCGTCGCACGGCTGATTCCGAGCTTGTGTGCCGCGGCATCAACATCGCCACCGCACTGGTACAGTGCTTCACGGTAGAGTTTTGCGGATGACTCGGCCCGTTCTCGTTTCGCATTGTCGATGACGTTTCCGGTCGAGCGCGTGGAATGCTCCTCTTCATACCGTTCGCGCAGGTTCGAGGGAAGGTCGTTCCACGTGATGGTTTCGGATTGTGTGACGAGAACCGCGTGTTCCACGGCGTTTTCCAACTCGCGGATGTTGCCGCTCCATGTATAGTCGATGAGCCGTCTGATACTTTCCTGATCGATCCCCCTGACATCCTTGTCGTTGGCCCGGGCGAAACGGTCGATGAAATGGTCCAGGAATGCGGGCAGATCGACACGACGTTCACGCAGCGGTGGAATCTCGATTGTGATCACGTTCAGCCGCCAATACAGTTCCTCGCGGAACGAGCCTTCGGCGATGGCTTTTTTCAGATCACGGTTCGTCGCTGCAATCACCCGAGTCGATATGGGGATGATGTGTTCGGACCCGACGCGCTGGATGACCTTTTCCTGAAGCACCCTGAGGAGCTTCACCTGGAGGTCCAGCGGCATGTCACCGATTTCGTCGAGGAAGATGGTTCCGCCGGTGGCCTGTTCGAATTTTCCGATATAGCCGCCCTTGCGCGCACCGGTGAACGCCCCTTCGTCGTAGCCGAACAGTTCGCTCTCGATCAGGTCGTTGGGTATCGCCGCGCAGTTTACGGGAATGAAGGGACCGTCGACCACGTCGGATGCGTTGTGAATCGACTGGCTGAAGAGTTCTTTACCCGTTCCGCTGTCTCCGACGATGAGTATGTTTGACTTGCTTTGCGCGGCGATCTTCGCAAGCTTGACTGTTTCGGCAAGCGACGTGTCATGGCCGATGATGTCCTCGAACGTGTATTTCGGCCGCTGTGACGAGAAACGTGAGAGCATCTTCACAGTTTCCTCCATGGGGCGGAAGGAAACCACGCTGCCACGGCGCTCCCCCGAAGAGTCCTTATAGGATCGCATGGTTACAAGAGCGGCGAATTTGTCCTTCGGGGTCAGGAAGGTGATCACCCTGTTGGTCAATTCCTTGCCTTCGGCGATGATCGATGAGAGGGACGGCTTGTATGAGGTGATGTCGTCGATCTTTTTCGACCAGTTGGTGTCCCGCGCAAGCCCCAGCATCGTACCGGCGACTTCGTTGAAATCATGGATGACACCATGCTCGTCCACACCGATGATGCCGTCGGAGATGGAATCGAAGACGGCCGATACACGGGAATACATGAGCCCGATGACGTCGAGCTTCTTCTTTTCCTCGTCGGCGAGCCGCTTGAGTTCGGAATGTATGGTGGCGTTTTCAATGGCGAGGGCGGCAAGACCCGCGATGTGCAGGAGCACGTCCACGCCGATGGAGCGGAACAGGCCGCCGCGGTCATCGCTCGTTTCATCGATGCCGAACAGGCTGATGACACCCAGGTTGCGGTTGCGGCTGATCAGGGGAAGGCAGATGTTCCAGGTGTCGGGGGCGTGCGGCTGAAGACTTCCTTCATCCGTGTCGAGCCGGCGTATCTTCGGCTCGCCCGTTATGACGCAGCTTTTTGCCACATCGAGGGGATAGTTGTTCACGAAGCTCTTTTTGAGGCCGTAGGAACCCGATTTCTTGATTTCCCCTGTTTCGTCCATGAGGTGGATGATGACGCCGTTCAGGCTGAAACCGTTGCCGATCTCCCATGCCACGTCCTCGAGTATTTCGTCGATGTCGAGGGTCGAGGTGACCGCCTGGGCGATGGTGATGGAGAGCTCGAGAAGCCGAGATTTGTATTCGAGACGCTCGTGGGTCTGGGCGTTTATGATGGACCCGGCGATGCCTGCGGTGAAATTGTTGAGCTCCTGTGCTTCCTGGGGGGTGAAATCGCGCTCCTCCTTGCTCCTGATGTTGACCACACCCAGGAGGTCATCGCCGTGAAGAATGGGAAAGGAGAGAATCGACGGATATTTTTCATCTTCTGAAAGGAGGGAATAGAAATTGCGCGGGTCCTTGTTGATGTTCCGGGTGGCGATATATTCCTTGTTCTTCGCCACAAGACCCGTCACACCCTTCCCGATCGGAATCTTGACATTTCCCACCGCCATGGCTCCAAGGCCCACGGAGGTGCGCATGACGAGGACATCCTCTTTCTCCTCCTTGAGGAAAATGACGACATCGTCCACCTTGAGATAATCGGCGATGATTTTTGCGAGAAGCTGGAGGCGTTCTTCCACCACAAGGGGAGCGTTGATGAGCTTGAGCGCATGGGTCAGAAGCAGACGGGAGCGCTGTGTGTCACCCGTTTCGCGGTGTTGTTTCCCGGCAGTGGTCATGCGTGAGCCGCCCCTCGGTTCAATGATGGCGCTGTTGTCGGCCGGTTGTGTGGATCAAGTGGTGATCCATGTGGGAAATCCCGGCTTTTCCCGATGTTCAATATAGGGCTTGGGCCGGTTATAACCGCACACTTTTTTCAGTGTGCGCGGAATCAGCAATCGCAGGGCCGGTGTTCCTGGCGCATGTAATGAAGATGCAGCTCCATGTGGCCGAGACGTTCCGCCGCCGTCCATTTGCCGTCCGCAACCGCGATGACCTCATCGAGAAGGCGATGTCCCATCTCCTCGATTGTGATGTCCCCGAAGATGACACCCGATGTGTCGATGTCCACGTTTTCAGCCATGACACGGCACGTGTTCGGCGATCCACAGAGCTTGATGACGGGCATGAGTGCGCTTCCCATGGGCGTTCCCCGGCCCGTGGTGAAAATGAGCATGTGGCAGCCCGCCGCCGCCGCGTTCGACATGTCCTCGGCGTCGCTGATCGGTGACGCTCCCCTGGTCAGGTCGTCGGGAATGGAATCGATGAGATAGAGCCCGGGTTTCGACGGCCGTTTCCCGACACGGATGACATCGGAGATCGGACGGTGCCCGCTTTTCATATAGGCCCCCAGGGATTTTTCCTCTATGGAGGAGAGGCCGCCCTCGGCGTTTCCGCTCACAATACCGAATTCTCCCACACGGACACCCACGTCGATGGCGCGGTTCACCGCCTCACGGATTTTGTCGGCGACGGGTGGTGAAGAACGGTTCGCCGCCATATCCGCGCAGCCGATCATTTCGGTTATCTCGTCGAAAAAGCATGCGCCTCCCAAATCGATGATCGTGTCATAGAGCCAGCCGACAGTCGGATTGGAGGCCAGGCCGCTCATGGCGTCGGAGCCGCCGCAATTGGAGCCGATCCTGAGATCCGAGATGGAGAAATCGCATCGCTCGGCCGATTCACGTCCCTCGAGGAGTTCCCGGACATGGGCGCGTCCTTTCTCGATGGTTGCCGTGGTCCCGCCGTCGGCCTGAATCGAAACGAGCCGTGCTTCACGGCCGCCCTTTTGTGCCGCATCCACCAGCACGGCGCCATTGAGCATTTCGCAGCCGAGGGTTACGACCACGACGCCATAGAGGTTCGGATTGACGACAAGCGAGCTGAAGACCCGTCCCACGAAATCGTTGCAATGACAGTTGTCATATCCGAACAGCTGGATGTCCCCGAAAGGCTCGGCGATCTTTCGCGCCACGTGTTCCGCGCATTCGACTGTGTAGACGACCGCCACGTGATTGCGAATTCCCTTTGAACCGTCCGGTCTGAGCCATCCACGCGCGATCACTTTGTTTTCCAAGAGTCTATCCTTTTTTTGAACGTCTCGTCCACGGTGCTTCCCATCGTGTGAACATGCACCCACGATCCGATGCTGATCGCCTTCGTCGCCCTGCCGATCACCTGCCCGTACTTGAGCACCGGCTCATCGGGTGCGATGTCCCGAACGGCGATTTTATGACCGTACGGTATGGGTTCGGAGGCGTCGATCACACGATCGGTACCCTTGAGTTCAATCCCGTCCCCGGCTTCGGCGTCGGAGAGAAGGGTCGCAACCGAGTCTCTGCTGTCCAGGAGGAGTGCGGAAATTTTTTTCGGCATGCTCTTGTTTGTCCTGTCTGGTCTTTTGTGATATGAAAGATACCGAACTTTCCCGGCGGTTACAAAAATACCCCCCGGCTGGAGGGTATTTCGGTTGTTCTGTATTGAATCCGGCCGGGATTCGCTGTTTGAAAGAAAACCAGTGTTCGCCGTCATCGAGCCGATCAGGTTACCGTGATGGTCTGCTCGCGGTCGGAACCAACTGAAATATAAGAAACAGGCGTTTCCACAATCTCACTGATTCTGGCCAGATATTTTTTCGCATTTGCAGGAAGATCGTCATAAGAACGAACCCCCGTTGTCGGCGATTCCCATCCGGGATGGGTTTCATAGACCGGCTCGATCCGGTCGAGAACGACGGCGTCAACGGGGAAACTGTCGAGTACACGGTCGCCGTGCCGGTATCCCGTGCAGATCTTGATTTTAGAAAGGGTGTCGAGCACATCGAGCTTCGTCACCGCCAGCGAACTGAGACCGTTGATCCGCGTGGCATACCGGGCGATGATGCCGTCGAACCATCCGCAGCGCCGGGGACGGCCCGTCGTGGCGCCGTATTCACCGCCGATTTCCCTGATGGTTTCCGCGAAATCACCATCGAGCTCGGTGGGGAAGGGGCCGTTGCCGACACGCGTCGTATAGGCTTTCATCACACCGATGACCTCGTCCACGCTCGTGGGACCGATGCCGGTGCCGATGCAGGCGGCGCCCGCGATCGTGTTCGAGGAAGTAACGAACGGATAGGTCCCGTGATCGATGTCGAGGAGGGCTCCCTGGGCGCCCTCGAAGAGGATGTTCTTCCCGGATTTCATCGCATCGTTCAGGAGGTTCGATATGTCGGTCACGTATGGATCTATCTTGCGGTCGAATTCGATATACGCTTCGACAACCTCATCGACATTCAGGGGTTCATATCCATATATCTTGGTCAGAACCTCATTGGCCTCGCGTATATTGTTCTCAAGTTTCGCGGCGAACACGTCGCGGTTGAGGAGGTCCACGATCCGGATGCCGACCCGGGCGGCCTTGTCACGGTAGGCGGGACCGATGCCGCGGCCGGTGGTCCCGATGGACTTGCTGCCCTTGTACTTTTCCGTGGCTTGATCGAGCATCTTGTGATAAGGCATGACAAGATGTGCCTTCTGGCTGATGAACAGCCTGCCCTCCACATTGATCCCGCGGGTTTGAAGCTCTTCGATCTCTTCGATGAGGGCGCTGGGATCGAGAACGACCCCGTTGCCGATCACGCAGATTTTATCGGGATACATGATTCCGGCGGGGATGAGATGGAAGATGAACTCCTTCCCCTGCACGATCACCGTATGGCCGGCGTTCGCTCCGCCCTGGAAACGTACGACATAGTCCGCGTCAACCGCGAGATAGTCAACTATTTTCGCCTTGGCCTCGTCACCCCATTGGGAGCCGACGACTATTTTTACCGACATGGCTTTCCTTCTTGAATAAAACGGGCAAAAAAAATCTTCGAGCGCTCTGCTCGAATTACATTATATAATAAATTTTCAGAGCGTCCGCGTCAAGTAAAAAAAATACGCCTGGCAATCCCCCATTTTCCAGCACAAACTTAATATTTCGAGGCTTTTCAGTTTCTGAACCGGGATTTTCAGGATTACGGGATGAACCGCGATTAGAATCCTGTCAATCCTTGAATCCCATAAATCATGGTTCAAACGGCGGTCGGTCAATCGTCATTCTTCCATCGGCGACAGCATCGGTTACATGCGGTTTCATCAATAGTTCAAAGAATCTTTTCTTATTGAAATCATATATCTATCGAAAAATCGTTCCAAATCACTGTGTTGCCCTCTTCCTAAGCAGGCGCAGCAAACGACACGATGTCAACACAGGCCCGATTCGACAGGCTGTCGCACCTTTGCGGCAGGTATTGAGTATACGCCTCCGCAACGCAGGAGGTTTCCTGAATCCGCGCGCGGGTTACGTCTGTTTTCGGAAACCCCTGGCAGCATGCCGCCGATCACGGGACAACAACGGTTCAACAGGACCGGCCGTGATTGACCGGTGACACGGCGGAACCGCAATCACTCACCATGAGCATGCCCGATGCCCTGACAAACGTTTCGGCGTTCAGCACGGCACAGCTCCGGAGCAGCACCAAAACGCACAAAGGCCTGCCGAAACGACATGGGCGCCGCCAAAAAAGCAGGGGCGTGACAGGACGCCCTCTGTGGTGTGATTGGTAATGCGTTGATATGCAATCCGATGCCATCATTCTTTCTGTTGGCATAAACTTTGCATTTTCATATATGATAAAAAAGTTGCATATTAGTTACCGGTATATATGACATGGAACATTCACAGGGGTTATCGTTTATCAGGAGAAAACGCCCATGGCTGACTATCAGTCGAGAACGGCGCAGGTCGTGTGTCAGGCCTGCAAGGGACGGGGATATGTGTCGGAATACCGGTATTTCAATAAAGGAAAGAACAAGATCATTTCCACGAAAAAATGTCTTTTCTGCAAGGGAACGGGCTATGTGAGATGACGGAAACGGACTCTGGAAATATCTCCCGGACGATGGTCCCGTGGAGACGCCATGATTCTCCCGTTTTCCCGTTGAAGGCTCAAAAGCCTGTTCACAGAAGAAAACAAACGCTGGAAGAAGAGGTATGGGAAAAAATTATTATGACATTCTGAACATAGACAAAAGCGCCTCCCCGGACGAGGTGAAGAAGGCCTACCGCAAGCTGGCCATGAAGTATCATCCCGACCGCAACAAGGGCGACAAGGCGGCCGAGGAGAAATTCAAGGAGGCGGCCGAGGCCTACGAGGTCCTTTCGGACCCGGAAAAGCGCAAGAAATACGACCGTTTCGGTGAAGAGGGACTCAAGGGCTCATTTTCCGGGGAGCAGGGAGGATTCACTTGGCAGGACTTCTCACACGCCGGGGATTTCGACGATATTTTCAGCGACCTGTTCAGCGGCTCGATTTTCGGTGATTTCTTTGGTGGACGGTCAGGCCGTGCACGGCGGCCGTCACAGAGGGCGCGCCCCGTGGAGAAAAAGGGCGCCGATCTTCGCATCACCCTCAGGCTCACCCTGGAGGAGATCGCCGAAGGAACGAAAAAGAAGATCAGGATTTCACACTTCGTCCGTTGTGCCTCCTGCGGGGGGACGGGATCGTCCGGCGGCGCGGGATACCGTGTCTGCCCGAGCTGCAATGGCCGCGGGGAAGTGCAGAAGCAGAGCCAGAGCCGTTTCGGCACCTTCATGTCGGTGGAACCCTGTACTGTATGCAACGGAGAAGGGCGCATCATAGGCGATCCCTGCGGACAGTGCGAGAGCACCGGGCGCGTTCGAAAGAAGGAAACACTGTCCGTCACTGTCCCCGCGGGTGTCGCCGACGGCAACTATCTGACCCTGCGCGGACAGGGTGACGCCGGCGTCCGGAACGCCCCTCCCGGCGACATCATCGTGATCATCGAGGAGCAGCGGCACGATCTCTTCGAACGTCAGAGCGACGATGTCATCCACGATCTCCCCGTATCCATATCCCAGGCTGCGCTCGGCGACACCGTGGACGTCCCTCTTCTCAACGGCAAAAAGGCGCGTCTCACGATTCCGGCGGGGACCCAGTCGGGCGGCAGGCTCAGGCTACGCGGCAAGGGCATCGGGCATCTCAACGGAACCGGCTCGGGCGACATGATCGTCCGCATCTGGATCGCCGCCCCCAAACGGCTCACGGACCATGAGCGGAGCTTGCTCGAGGAACTGGGCTCGTCACCGAATTTCACGCCCCCGGCCGGCGGACGGTCGTATCTGTACTCCCGCGCCGGGAAATGACGGGATCCCTTCATGCCGGGGATTTCCCCGACCGGCGACGATCATGTCACGGCAACACTATCCGTCAATCAGTCACAATTTCCACATACATGCAACGGAGGTTTGATTCATGGCCGAAAAGAACAAGAACACAGCCGCCCCCGAGACGAAAAAGTTCAGGGCGGAAGTACGGCAGGTCCTGGATATTGTCATTCACTCGCTCTACACCCACCGCGAGATTTTCATACGTGAACTGGTATCCAACGCTTCGGATGCCCTCGAAAAAATGCGGCACGAATCCCTGGTGTCGGACTCCCATGCCGACAAGGACGCCCCGCTCGAAATACGCATCGACACCGACGAGGACGCCCATACCATCACCATCACCGACACCGGCGTGGGCATGACCCGCGAGGAACTCGAAGAGAACCTGGGGACCATCGCCCGCTCGGGAACACGGGAGTTCCTCGAGAATCTCAAGAACCGCGAAAATCTCGACGCCGACATGATAGGAAAGTTCGGCGTGGGGTTCTATTCCGCCTTCATGGCGGGCGATCGCGTACGGGTGCGCACACGCTCCTTCCGGCCCCAGGCGTCCGGCTATGAATGGTCCAGCGACGGCATGGGCGAATACACAATCGAGAAAGTGGACGGCCTGCCCCGGGGGACCTCCGTGATCGTGGAGCTCAAGGAGGACGCCAGGGAATACGAGAAGAAGGCCACGGTGGAATCGGTCATCAGGAAATATTCGAATTTCGTTCCCTTCCCCATCAAAGTCGATGGGGAGACGGTGAACACCGTCCAGGCCATCTGGCTGAAATCCCCTTCGGACGTGAAGGACGAGGAGTATGACGAGTTCTACAAGTTCATCGCCAACGCCGTTGACGAACCGCTTTCGAGGCTGCACCTCACGGCGGACGCTCCCATCCAGCTCTCCGCGCTGCTCTATGTCCCCTCCACGAACGTGGAGTCCTTCGGCTTCATGAAGATGAAGCCCGGTGTGAACCTCTATTCCCGCAAGGTGCTCATCCAGGAGCATTCGGAGAAGCTGCTGCCCGAATACATGCGCTTCGTGACCGGGGTGGTCGATTCGGCCGACCTGCCCCTGAACATCTCCCGCGAGACGCTCCAGGACAACATGGTCTTCCGCAAGATGGGCAAATATCTCACGCGGCGGGTGATCCGTCACCTGGAGGACCTGGCGAAAAACGATCCCGACACCTACGCCACCGTATGGGACCGTTTCGGAATGTTCGTCAAGGAGGGCATTTCCTCCGATTTCGAGAACCGTGCGGACCTGGCGAAGCTTCTCCGCTTCCACTCCAGCGCGGAGGACGGTGACACGCCGGTGTCCCTCGACGACTATGCTGCCCGCATGCGGGAGGGTCAGAGCGACATCTATTATCTCAACGGCCCCACGCGCGAATCCATCGAACAGGGGCCCTATGTGGGCGCTTTCAAGGCGCGGAACATCGAGGTGCTCTATCTCCACGAGCCGATCGACGATTTTGTGATGATGAACCTGGGCGAATACGACGGCAGGAAGCTGGTGAGCGCCGACGCGGCTGACATCGAGCTGCCGGATGCGCCGGAAGACGAGGCGAAGGACGACAGGAAGGAACACATTTCCGGGGCTGAACTCGCCTCCTTCACCACCTGGATGAAGGAGACGATCGGCGATACGGTGAAGGAGGTCCGCGAATCGAAACGCCTCACCGACCGTCCCGCCATGATCGTCAATCCCGATTCCACGGTGACCACCACCATGAAGCGGGTGATGAAGGCTGCGGGACAGGATTTCGGCGGCCCCGGTGAGAAGATCCTGGAGATCAACACCTCCCACCCCTTGATCGTGACCCTCAAGAAGCTCCGCGACGGTTCGGCCGACAAGGGATTTCTCCAGCTCTGCGCCCGGCAGATACACGACAACGCGCTCGCGGAGGCGGGGCTTTTGGATAATCCCCGGACCATGGTGGACCGCGTGTATGACATCATGGAGCGGGCTTTGGGGTCGGAGGGGGGCGGTTCATGACCTGAGGCCTCCCCGCCGCGGCCGAACCTGCCTGCGGACGGATATCGCGATGAGAGACAGGCGCCCACCCACATCACATGCATTTCGGATGGGGATGGTGCGGAACAATACCGGAACGTACGAAAGGAGCATACAAGACATGTTGGATATTATCAAGAAAACCATGTATACCGGGCTCGGACTCGCCTTCATGACGAAGTCCAGGATCGAGGACCTGTCAAGGGAAATGGTCAAGGCCGGCAAGCTCTCCGAAAAGGAAGGCAAGGAACTGTTCGACGAGATGACGAAGAAATCCGAGGAGGCCGGCCGTGAGGTCCGCAGCCAGGTGGATTCCACGGTCAAAGACGTTCTCAGGAACATGGACGTTGTGACCCGCGAGGACCTGGAGAAGATCGAGAACCAGCTCGATGAACTCAAGAAGAAGGTCAGAGCGCTGGAGAAGGAATCCAACGAAACCGCGGGTGAATGATGCTCGACAAGAGGCCCTTCGGCCTGTTCGGCCGCCGTTACCGCCACATCAAGCGGTACCGCCAGATCATCGGCGTCGTGATCAAGTACGGTCTGGCCAATGTGCTGGATATCCGGCGGTTCGAGCAGGTGTTCAGCGCGGGCTTCTCGATGGTTTTCAAAAAGCAGAAACGTGACTACAAGAAGCTCTCTCCGGCCGAGAGCCTGCGCAAGGCCATGGAGGAACTCGGTCCCACCTTCATCAAACTCGGCCAGATCCTGTCCACCCGCTCCGACATGATCCCCGCCGGTGTCATTGCGGAACTTTCCAAACTCCAGGACACCGTGCCGCCGTTCTCCTATGACGAGGTGCGGAAGATTTTCAAGACCGACACCGGCTCCCATCCCGAGGATGTGTTTCTCAGGTTCGAAAAGGAACCGGTGGCGGCGGCGTCCATAGGGCAGGTGCACCGGGGCATGCTCATGGACGGCACCGAAGTGGCGGTCAAGGTGCAACGTCCCGGCATACGGCGCGTTATCGAGGTGGACCTGGAAATTCTCATGCATCTCGTGAAGATGAACGAG